>JAIVHA010000204.1 GCA_020201295.1 Lysobacteraceae bacterium
GCCCACGCCTGCCCGGCGGCCCGAAGTCTTAAATTCAGAGTGCTGGTGGCTCACATGCTGAGCCACGCTGCTGGATCGTATGCACTTGGCCATTGCAACCGCCCTTGATTTTACGCCGGTTGTTGGTTTATTTATTTGCATAAATCTATACCCTTGGTATACATTCACACATATTAGTAAACCAGCGCTCCCCCTGTCGGTTCATAAAACCATTTATTCATAAACCATGGGTATGCGAAAAGACGAAAAACTGAACCAGCTCCAGCGGCTGATCCCGGAGGGGGTCGCTGTACCCAGTACATGGCTATCCGCTAATGGATACACGCCGCAGTTGGTCCGTAAATACGTGCAGGGCGGTTGGCTCAAGGCTCTGGGCAGCCGGGTCTATGCCCGGCCGGGCGAGGTCGTCAGCTGGGAGGGGGTAATGCTGGGGCTGCAGCGACTGGGGCTGCTTCAGCTGCATGTCGGCGGAGTGACTTCCCTCAATCGCCAGGGATTCGCACACTACCTCTCCCTCGGCGGTGAGGCCACGGTACATGTTTGGGGGCAGGACAGGCTACCCAGCTGGGTCGAGCAGGTTTCCGTAGACGCACAGTGGGTCTTTCACCGCCGGCGACTCTTCACCCATGATCCGGAAGAGGGTTGGGCGGCGCTGCCGACCAAGGTGCGTGACTGGACACTACAGGCTTCAGCCCCCGAGCGCGCGATACTCGAGGTGTTGAGCGAGGTGGGCGATACATCATCCTCTTTCTCGTTTGCCGCCGAGTTGTTTGAGGGAATGACCACGCTACGGCCGGCGGTGGTGAATGCCCTGTTGCAATCCTGCGTTCACAACAAGGCCAAACGGTTGTTCCTGTTCCTCGCCGGCCATTACGGTTACCCTTGGGCAAAGCGGGTCGATGTGGATGCCATAGACCTTGGGCGCGGAAAGCGGTTGGTCACACGTGGTGGCAAGCTGGACAGGCGCTACCAGATCACTGTGCCAGAGGCATTCCATGCTGGATCGGGGTAATCCCTACTACCGTCAAGTAGCGCTCGTCATGCGCGTGCTTCCGCTTGTGGCGCGCGAGTCTCGTTTCGCGCTTAAGGGCGGCACAGCGATCAATCTGTTTGTGCGCGACTTGCCGCGCCTGTCTGTCGATATCGATCTGACATTTCTTCCACTGGATGACCGGGATACTGCCTTGGAGGCTATTGAGGAAAGCCTCCAGAATATCACCGAGGGCATTGGCCGGGTTATTCGTGACGCATCCGTGAATGCGACTCCTGGGGAAGGTGGTCGTGTCCAGCGCCTGCAGGTGTCGGGAGGTGGTGTATCGATCAAGATCGAGGTCTCCCCGGTGCTGCGCGGCAGCGTACTGAATGCGAGAGAGCTGCCCGTGAGGGATTCGATCGCCGATCAATTCGGCTATATCGAAACCCGGGTGCTGGCGCAGGAAGAGCTGTACGCCGGCAAGCTGGTGGCCGCCCTCGATAGGCAACATCCCCGCGACCTGTTCGACGTGATGCTGCTGTTAGAGAATGAAGGCATCACCCCGGAGTTGATGGACATGTTCGTTATCTACCTGATCAGCAGCAATCGCCCGATCGCGGAGCTACTCGCACCCCATCTGCAACCACTCCAACCGGTCTTTGACCAACAGTTTCTTGGCATGTCGTTGCATCCAGTGACCGTTGATGAATTGGAGAAGGCACGGCTGACGATGATCGAGACCATACAGAGCATGTTGACCGAGGAGCACAAGGCGTTCCTGCTGTCATTCAAGAGCGGAGAACCTGAGTGGAGCCGGGTCAGGCACGATCATGCGCAGGAACTGCCGGCGGTGCGTTGGAAGCTGCAGAACATCCAGCGGCTTGGTCGTGACCAGCGAGAAATGGCCTTATCGAAGCTTGAACAGGTGCTCCGGGGCTATCGGTAGTTTTGAGCCGCCCTGGCTTTCGCTGAGGTTGTTTGGTTTACACAGCAGTCAGGAATATTGGCTACAACATTGGGCATACCGTCATTCCCACCTTCGCCAACATTCCTCGAGGCTTGCCTTGGTCGCGGCATCACCCTCCGGCGGGAACGCGGCCATGAACCAGTCATAGAATTCGGGCGCCACCCGGCGTGCCGTTTCGATCGGTTCCGGGTTGCGCAGGTGGTAGGCCACTTCGGCGCCTCTTTCCTGGATCAACTCCAAGGTCGAAACGCGCCGCGCCCAGTTGTAATCCATGAAGGCATCTCTAGGGATAGTGGCCGCAGCGGCCTCAAATTCTTCGCGTGTGAAGTTCATGGGGCTTCATCCTCGACTGATCCTGGTTAACCCAGTCATTGCACGTCCTGTCATTCCGCACGGACAGCATGACGATGGGGATGTCAGCGGTCGCCGGGTTGTTGCGGTACGCCTTGAGCAGTGAATACCCGTCGACACCCGTCGCCCCCAGGACCGGCTCCAGGAGGATGGTCGTCGGTGTGAGGGTAAACCAATATGGACATGATCACCTCCCGGTGGCTCACCAGATGAGCCTCGGGTATGTCAGGCTGGTATGCTTGAAGAAAAAGAAGGGGGACCCATGAGCCTGTCACTGCAATCCCGCTACCGCGGCGTCCTGCTCGGCCTCGCCGCCGGCGACGCCCTGGGCACCACGCTGGAGTTCAAGTCGCCCGGCACCTTCGCGCCCATCACCGACATGCTGGGCGGCGGTCCCTTCGGGCTCGCCCCCGGCCAGTGGACCGACGACACCTCCATGGCCCTGTGCCTGGCCGAGAGCCTGGTGGACTGCCGGGGCTTCAATCCCCGCGACCAGATGGACCGCTATGTGCGCTGGTGGCGGGAGGGTTACCGCAGCAGCACCGGGACCTGTTTCGACATCGGCAACACGGTACGTACCGCCCTGCATCGCTACCAGGATACCGGGGAGCCCTACAGCGGCTCGGAGGACCCGAACAGCGCCGGCAACGGCTCGCTGATGCGCCTGGGCCCCATCCCCCTGGCCTACCGCGCCGATCCTGCCCTGGCCCTCGTCATGGCTTCTGACAGCTCGCGCACCACCCACGGCACCATCGAGTGCCTGGATGCCTGCCGGGCCTGGACGGCCCTGCTCCTCGCCGCCCTGGAGGGCTGGACCCGTGAGGACCTGTGCAGCCGGCCTTGGCGCGAGCTGCCCGGCTTCGGGTCCGACAGCGAGCTGGCCCCGGCCATTGCCCGGGTGCTGCAGGGCAGCTACCGGGAACGCCAGCCGCCTCACATCCGTGGGACGGGTTATGTGGTGGAAAGCCTGGAGGCGGCCCTGTGGGCCTTCCACCGCTCCGATTCCTTTGAGGCGGGCGCCCTGCTGGCCGCCAATCTGGGCGATGACGCCGATACCACGGCCGCCATCTACGGCCAGCTGGCCGGGGCTTGTTACGGGGAGGAGGGGATCCCGCGGCGCTGGCGCGCCTGCCTCACCGATCTGGAGCTGATCGAGGCCCTGGCGGACCAGTTGCTGGAACTGGCGGGCAGGGAGAGCAGCCATGGACCGCACTGAGCGCTTCTACCGCATCGAACAGCTCCTGCGCGACAGCGCGGGCGCCGTGCCGCGCGCCACCTTCCTGGATCGCCTGGAGGTCTCCCTGGCCACCTTCAAGCGCGACCTCGAATACCTGCGCGACCGCTTTGGCATCCCCATCCTCTGGGATGCGGAGGCGCGCGGCTACCGCATCGACCCCTCGGACCCCCGTACCCAGGCCAGCTGCCTGCCGCGCCCCTGGTTCAACGCCGCCGAGGTCCATGCCCTGCTGACCATGCAACACCTGCTGGAGCACCTCCAGCCCGGCCTGCTGGGGCCACACCTGCAGCCTCTGGGCGAGCGCATCGAGATGCTCCTGGAAGGCAGCGACCACAGCAGCCGCGAGGTGCGCAAGCGCATCCGCATCCTCAATATGTACACCCGCCCGGTAACCCCGGAGCACTTCGGCCAGCTCAGCCGCGCCGTGCTGACCGGAAAGAGGCTGCGCATCACCCACTACAGCCGCCAGCGCGACGAGGAGAGCGAGCGCGAGGTCTCGCCCCAGCGCCTGGTGTACTACCGCGACAACTGGTACCTGGACACCTGGTGCCACCTGCGCAACGGGGTGCGCAGCTTCGGGGTCGAGGCCATCCGCCAGGTCCAGCCCCTCGACAAGCCCCGCAAGGAGGTGTCGCAGAAGCAGCTCGAGCAGGTGCTGGGCGCGGGCTACGGAATCTTCGCCGGGGCCAAGACCCGCACCGCCCGCCTGCGGTTCACCCCCACCCGCGCACGCTGGGTGGCCAGCGAGGCCTGGCACCCCAAACAGGTGGGCCGCTTCCTGGAGGACGGCAGCTACCTGCTGGAGGTCCCCTACAGCGAGGACCATGAGTTGATCATGGACATTCTGCGCCACGGCCCCGAGGTCCAGGTACTGGCCCCGGCCGCCCTGCGGACGCGGGTCCGGGAGGCACTGGCTCGGACCCTCGACCAGTACGACTGACCCCATCCTCCCCCGGCCTGTCCCATGACTCATCGAGTGAGCCTGCTAGCTGGCAAACTGTCCTCAAAACCTACCAATCGGAGGACCTGCCATGAACCAGACGATCAACCTTCGAGTGGTTCCTGGTGTACGGGCCGCTGT
>JAIVHA010000205.1 GCA_020201295.1 Lysobacteraceae bacterium
GAAAAAGGTAGCCAAGAAAAAGGCTGCCAAGAAAAAGGTAGCCAAGAAGAAGGTTGCCAAAAAGAAAGTCGCGAAGAAAAAGGCCGCCAAGAAGAAGGTAGCCAAGAAGAAGACCGCCAAGAAAAAGACCGCCCGCCGGTAGTCTTTGGACTGGTAAAATCACTGACAAATCAGTCAGTTAAAAGGCCCGCCTCTGGCGGGCCTTTTTTATGTCGGGCGCCCGCAGCATACCGCAAAAGCGCCTCTCTCCAGCGCCGGCCCACCGTGCGGACGGGCCTTGTTTTGCGCATAATGCCCCCCTTCAGGAACAGCCGGAGAATCCCCATGCCCTCATTCGATGTCGTCTGCGAGATCGACCTGCACGAAGTCAGCAATGCCGTCGACCAGGCCAACCGCGAGGTGAGCAGCCGCTTCGACTTCAAGGGCAGCAGCGCCCGGGTGGAGCAGAAGGAGGCGGAGCTGACCCTGCACGCGGACAACGAGTTTCAGCTCGGCCAGGTCAAGGACATCCTGCACACCAAGCTGGCCAAGCGCCAGGTGGACATCCAGGCCCTGGAGGAAGGCAAGCTGGAGCAGAACATCAGCGCCGCGCGCCAGGTGCTGACCGTACGCCAGGGGATCGACACGGACACCGCGCGCAAGGTGGTGAAGCAGGTCAAGGATGCCAAAATCAAGGTGCAGGCCGCCATCCAGGGCGACAAGGTGCGGATCACGGGCAAGAAACGCGATGACCTGCAACAGGCCATCGCCCTGCTGCGCCAGGCCGATGTGGGCCTGCCGCTGCAGTACAACAATTTCCGGGATTAGAGACCGGTCTGTAGGAGCAGCCTTCGGCCGCGAACCGTCTCGGCCCTGGCACAGAGGGTTCGCGGCCATGCCCCAGGGCACTCTCTCGACCGCTACGCGGTCTCACCTTGAGGCCGCTCCTACAGGCGCCGGAACACCAGGCAGGCGTTGGTGCCACCGAAGCCGAAGCTGTTGGACATCACCGTATTGATGACGGCCCCCTCCTTGCGACTGCGCAGGATGGGGAACCCTTCGGCGGCGGGGTCCAGCTCGGTGATATTGGCCGACTGGGCCAGGAAGCCCTTGTGCATCATGAGCAGGGAATAGATGGCCTCGTGCACCCCGGCCGCACCCAGGGCATGGCCGGTCAGCGACTTGGTGGAACCGATACAGGGAGCCTGATCGCCGAATACCTCGCGGATGGCACCCAGTTCCTTGAGGTCCCCCACCGGGGTACTGGTACCGTGGGCATTGATGTAGTCGATGGGGGTGTCGATGCCAGCCATGGCCTGCTGCATGCAGCGCACCGCGCCCTCGCCCGAGGGCGCCACCATGTCGTAGCCGTCGGAGGTCGCCCCGTAGCCCACCAGTTCGGCATGGATACGGGCACCGCGCTTGCGGGCATGCTCGAGCTCCTCCAGTACCAGTACCCCGCCACCACCGGAGATGGCGAAGCCGTCGCGGGTCACGTCATAGGGGCGGGAGGCGGTGGTCGGGCGGTCATTGTACTTGCTGGACAGGGCACCCATGGCATCGAACAGCAGGGTCATGCTCCAGTGCACCTCCTCGCCACCGCCGGCGAACACCAGGTCCTGCTTGCCGAGCTGGATCTGCTCCATGGCGTTACCGATGCAGTGGGCGCTGGTGGAACAGGCGGAGCTGATGGAGTAGTTCACACCCTTGATCTTGAAGGGGGTGGCCAGGCAGGCGGAATTGGTGCTGGACATGGTGCGCGGCACCATGAAGGGTCCCACCTTGCGGGCGCCCTTCTCGCGCAGCAGGTCCACCGCCAGGGTCACATTGGCGGTGGAGGCGCCGCCGGAACCCATGATCAACCCGATGCGCGGGTCGGAGATTTCGGCCTGCGTGAGGCCAGCGTCGGCAATGGCCTCCTGCATGGCGATGTAGTTGAAGGCAGCGCTATCGCCCATGAAGCGGCGCAGCTTGCGGTCGATATGCTCATCCGGATTCAGCTTGATGGAGCCGTCCACATGGCTGCGGAAGCCCAGTTCCGCATAGGTATCATTGAAGGTGATGCCGGAACGGGCATCCCACAGGGAGTCGGCCACTTGCTGCTGGTTGTTGCCGATGCTGGAGACGATGCCCATACCGGTGACGACGACACGACGCATAGCCAAACCCTAGAAATCGTCCGTTGAGGTAAACAGACCCACGCGCAAGCCCTTGGCATTGTAGATCTCGCGACCGTCCACCTCCATGGTGGCGTCGGCGATGCCCATGTAGAGCTTGCGCTGGATCACGCGCTTGAGATCGATGCGGTAGGTCACCAGCTTGTTCTTCGGGGTCACCTGGCCGGTGAACTTCACTTCCCCGGAACCCAGGGCACGGCCGCGGCCGGGACCGCCGATCCAGCCCAGGAAGAACCCGATCAGCTGCCACATGGCATCCAGCCCCAGGCAGCCCGGCATGACCGGGTCGGACTCGAAATGACAGCCGAAGAACCAGAGCTCCGGGTTGATGTCCAGCTCGGCGATGATCTGCCCCTTGCCGGCGCTGCCGCCCGTGTCGCTGATATGAGTAATGCGATCGAACATGAGCATGGGTGGCAGCGGCAGCCGGGCATTGCCGGGACCGAACAGTTCACCATGGCCACATTGCAGAAGTTCATCGCGGGAAAACTGCTCTTGTCTGGACATGCGTTTGAAGGTTGCCTGTATGTGGGGCGCCGGTAGCCGACACTCTAGGCGGATGGCCCGATGAGTGCCTTGCGCTGGATCAAATCATAAGGGCGGTATTCTAGTCGAGTCCCTGCCGCGGAGAAAGGATATCTGGCAAATGCTTATATAAATCATCATGAAAACAGCCGAAAACCGGGGCTTTCCCGCCCCTGGCAACCGGCTTGATTTGACCGTGCGCCTGTTCCATCATCCCCATCTGCCGATTTTCCGGCGCCCCATCCCGGGACCCCATCAAGGAGTTATCAGAGTGACGGAACTCTCCTTTGCCGTGCGCGCCGCCCAATTGCTGGACCAGATCCTCGAACAGCTGGAGGCCATCGATGCCCTCGAAGACCTGGAAATGGACCTCGTCGACGGCGTGCTGACCGTGACCTTCGACGACGGTGGCAAGATCATCATCAACCGCCAGGAAGCGACGGAGCAGATCTGGGTGGCCTCACCACTGGGACCTGCCCACTTCAACTTTGATGCCGCGGAAAACCAGTGGGTCAATGACCGTAGCGGTGAGAGCCTGGCCGGCACCCTGGAACGCGCCTTCAGCGAAAAGATGCGCGAGGAGATCGAGCTGGAGGGCGGGTTCTAGGCAAACCCTGAAATCCTTATACCAGCCGCTTGTGGCGCCCTTCCGCAAACATGGCTGGTTTTCACGGGCGACGCAGTCCAAGGAGGCCGCCTGTAGGAGCGGGCTTTGCCCGCGATGGTTCGCGGCCGAAGGCCGCTCCTACAGCGCTATTTTTACAATGATTGGGCTATTTCAGAATTCAGCCCTTTTGTCAGATCGAGGTCCGCTCCGCCTTCCAGGCCTTGTCGATCCGCTCCGGCGACACCTTCATCGAGGTCTTCAGTTCCTGGGCGAACAGGGACACCCGCAGCTCCTCCACCAGCCAACGGTACTCCACCAGCTCCAGCGGAGGACATTCGAATTTCCCCACGGCCGCGAAGGCACTCCGATAGCGCTCCACCCGCGGGGCCAGCAAGCGTGCCTGCTGGCGGTCCCGGGGGGGATTGCGCGGCAGCTTCTCCCAGCGCAGCCGCATGGCCTTGAGAAAGCGCGCCAGCTGCGGCAGCCAGACATAGGGCGTGGCGGCCACGAAACCGGGGTACACCAGTTCATCCAGTTGCGCGCGCAGCTCCGCCGCCGTTTCCAGCCAGGCCGGCTGCAACTTGCCCTTGAGCATCCGGCTCACCAGGTGATATTCCTCCAGCGCCGGGGCCAACCAGCCGCAGATTTCATTGGCAGTGGCCAGCAGACTTCCCTCGCCCTCCCGGGCACTGGCCAGGAATGCGTCCTGCGTGCGCGGCACCTCCCCGTCCGCCAGGAAGGCCTGCTGCAGCACCGCCTGCAGGATGTCTTCCTTCAACTGGGCGCAACTGCCCAACGGCGCGAAGCACAGGCACAGGGCGTCGATACCCGGCAGGTGGCGCTGCACCTCCTTCACCGTGCGCAGGCAGTGGCGGCGCAACAGTGCCAGCACACCGGCACGATGGCACCAGGCAGCTTCGCGGGGCGTATCGAACAGGCGCAGGTCGACACCCTCCTTGCCCACTGCCAGCGCCGGATAGCCGCGCACCTGCACCCCGGCCTGATCCAGGCGCACGAACTCCGGCAGGTCACCACAATCCCAGTCACTCAGGCCGCTGCGCTCCCAGCGACTGTCCGGCAAACTCGGGCACCGGCACGAAATGACGTCGCTGCTGCTTGGGCAGGCTCTTGATGAGCAGGGTCAGCTTTTCCTCCAGCAGGCCCGGCACCAGCCACTCGAAGGACGCGGGGCGCAGCTGGTTCAGGGCCGCCAGCGGCACCGTCACCGTCATGCCGTCGTCCTCCTCACCCGGTTCGAAGCGATAGCGTACCGGCAGCCGCAGGCCCTGCCATTCCAGCTGGGCAGGAAACTGGCGGGTATCGATGGCCTCCTCCTGTGCCAGCAACGCCTCGCGGGCGAAGTACAGGCAACGCGGGTCCTCGCGCTCCGCCTGCTTGCGCCAGTGTTCGAAGGCCACCTGGTCGTGGATGCCGGCGGGCAGGCGCGCGTCATAGAAGGCGTACAGTTCCTCCTCGCTCACCAGCAGGTCGCGGCGCCTTGCCCGTGCCTCCAGTTCCAGTACCTCGGCCACCAGGGCGCGGTTGTGGGTCATGAATCGTCCCGGGGTCCCAAGCTGGCCCGCCACCAGGGCCTCGCGGATGAACAGTTCACGGGACAGCACCGGGTCGATGGGGCCGTAGTTCACCCGCCGCTGCGTGACGACGGGCAGGCCATAGAGGGTCACCCGCTCGCGCGCCACCACCTGGCCGGCCCGCTTCTCCCAGTGCGGTTCCCCATGGCTGCGCTTGACCAATCCCGCCGCCAGCGGCTCCACCCAGCGCGGCTCGACGACCGCCAGGGTGCGCGCATAGCGCTTGCCGGTCTCCACCAGCTCGGCCGCCATGATCCATTGGGGGCGTTTTTTCACCAGCACCGAGCCGGGAAACAGCTCCAGCTTGAGGTTGCGCGCGCCCGTGTACTCACGCTCCGCCGTCTTCATGGCGATATTGCCCAGCAGGCCGCTCAGCAGGGCGCGGTGGATGGCATCCGGCTCCGCCTCCTCCTGGTTGAGGCGCAGGCCCATGTCCGTCACCAGGCGCTGCAACTGACGCTCCACCTCGTGCCACTCGCGCATGCGCACGTAGGAGATGAAGTGTTGCTGGCACCACTTGCGCAGTTTGTTCTGCGACAGGTGGCGGGCCTGTTCGTGGTAGGCGTTCCACAGGTTCAGGTAGCCGAGGAAATCCGAGTACGGGACCGCGAACAGGCGGTGCTTCTCATCGGCCGCCTGGGCCTTGTCCAGAGGCCGCTCGCGCGGGTCCTGGACCGACAGGGCGGCGGCGATGACCAGCACTTCACGCAGGCACAGCTCCTCGCGGGCGGCCAGGATCATACGCCCGATGCGCGGGTCGACCGGCAGCCGCGCCAGCTGGCGGCCCCGCTCCGTGAGCCGCTGGCCTTCGTCCACGGCGCCCAGTTCCTGCAGCAGTTTGAAACCGTCGCGCACGAAACGCGCATCGGGGGCCTCCACGAAGGGAAAGTCCTCCACGGCGCCAAGCCCGAGGGCGCTCATCTGCAGGATCACCGCCGCCAGGTTGGTGCGCAGGATCTCGGGCTCGGTGAAGGCCGGGCGGGCGGCGAAATCCTCCTCGCTGTAGAGGCGGATGCAGATGCCCGCCGCCACCCGGCCGCAGCGGCCGGCGCGCTGGTCGGCGGCGGCCCGGGAGATCTTCTCGATGGGCAGGCGCTGCACCTTGCTGCGGTAGCTGTAGCGGCTGAGGCGCGCCAGGCCCGTATCCACCACGTAGCGGATACCCGGCACCGTGAGCGAGGTCTCCGCCACGTTGGTGGCCAGCACGATGCGCCGGCCCCGGTGGGGCCGGAACACCGCCTGCTGCTGGCTGGCGGACAGGCGCGCGTACAGGGGCAGCACTTCGGTGTGGGGCGGGTGATGCTTGCGCAATAGCTCTGCCGCCTCGCGGATGTCGCGCTCGCCGGACAGGAACACCAGCACGTCGCCATCCCCTTCCCGCGCCAGCTCGTCCACGGCATCGAGCAGTGCCTGGCCACGGTCGCGGTCCTGATCTTCCTCGTCATCGCCCCGCAGAGGCCGGTAGCGGAGCTCTACCGGATAGGTGCGACCAGATACCTCGATCACCGGCGCGTTGCTGAAATGGCGCGAGAAGCGCTCTGGATCGATGGTCGCGGAGGTGATAATGAGTTTCAGGTCGGGGCGACGCGGCAACAGCTGCTTGAGATAGCCGAGCAGAAAATCGACATTGAGACTGCGTTCGTGGGCCTCGTCGATGATGAAGGTGTCGTACTGCAACAGGTCGGGGTCGCCCTGGGTCTCCGCCAGCAGAATGCCGTCGGTCATGATCTTCAGAAAGGTCTGCTCGCCCACCTGGTCATGAAAGCGCATCTTGCAGCCCACCGCCTGGCCAACGCGGGAATGCAGTTCTTCCGCCACCCTTGCCGCCAGGCTGCGCGCGGCAATGCGCCGCGGCTGGGTATGGCCGATGAGGCCATCGACGCCACGGCCCAGTTCCAGGCAGATCTTGGGCAGCTGGGTGGTCTTGCCGGAGCCGGTCTCGCCGCAGACGATGATCACCGGATGGGCGGCGATGGCGGCGCGCAACTCCGCGCGGCGCGCCACCACCGGAAGCGCAAGGGCGTACTCCGGGGACGGCAGTGCCGCCAGGCGGGCCGCGCGCCGGGTCGTAGCCGTCTCCAGGTCACGGGCGAGGGCGCGCAGGCCACGGTCGACGGGCTGGGCGGCGCGGGCGCGCCGCCGCAGGCCCTGCCAGCGCTTGCGCAGCAGCGGTCGCAACTGCAACGGGCACAGGTCGATGAGCGGCTCGAGTCGGTCGAGTTCAGCGACGGGCATACACAGTGGAACCTTCGGAGGAAACCGGCATTCTAACATTGGCGACCCGCGGCGAGCCTGCTCCCGCTGGTGGCCGGTCACCGGGCTGCCGTACAATCACGCCCTCATCACCTGAACGAGTTGCTCATCATGGCTGCCAATCCTTCCCGCTCCCCCCTCCTGCCCGCCCTGTTCTGGCTCGCCCTCCTGGGCCTGGCCCTGCCCCTTGCGGCGGGCGCGGCGGACGATCTGTTCGGCGAACCCAAGCACAAGGTGATCTATCAGCTCAACAAGGCCGACCCGGAGTATATGGAAAGTATCCTGTTCTCCGCCGGGGAAATGATGCGCAAGTACGGCGACGACATCCATATCGTCATCACTGCCATCGGCCCGGGCCTGCACCTGCTGGGCAAGCTGCCGGAGCGGCCGGTACCGGAGATACTGCAGGAACGGGCCTCGAGCCTGGCCATGTACGGGGTGGAGTTCCATGCCTGTGGCAACACCATGACCACCCTGTCCTGGACCGAGGACGACCTGCTCGACTTCGCCACCGTGGTCCCCATCGGGGCCGATGATCTCATGCTGTACCAGGAAAAAGGTTATGCCTACATAAGCTGGTAGGCTATTTCCCCGCTTTGGACTCCGGCGCTATACTCGGCCGGGTCAGTAATCATGAAAAGAATTTATTGCTGTTACGCGCAACCACCACCAAAGTGAGGCTTATGAAGATTCACATTCTCCCCCGTACGGTCGTACTCGGTCTGAGCCTGTCCCTCGGAGGCACCGCCCTCGCGGCGGGTGATCCCGTGGCCGGGCAGGTCAAGGCCACCACCTGTCTCGGCTGCCATGGCGTGCCGGGCTATACCAATGCCTACCCCACCTACCGGGTACCGAAGCTGGGCGGCCAGCATGCCCAGTACCTGGTGGCCGCCATGCAGGCCTACAAGAACGGGCAGCGCGGTCATGACACCATGCACGCCCAGATCAGCAGCCTGAGCGAACAGGACATGGAAAACATCGCGGCCTGGTTCTCCGGCCCGCGCGACTAATCCATCCACCTACCGCATTGGGGAACGACATGAACCGATTGAACATCCTTATCCTCTCCCTTGGCCTGGCCACCCTGTCCGGCCAATGCCTGGCTGCGGGCGATCCCGCCGCCGGCCAGACCAAGTCCGCCACCTGCGTCGCCTGTCATGGCGCCGACGGCAACAGCAGCGATGCACAGTATCCACGCCTCGCCGGCCAGTACGTGGATTACCTGGAACAGGCACTGCAGGCCTACCAGGACGGCAGCCGTCAAAATGCCATTATGAGCGGTTTTGCCGCCGGGCTCAGTGCCCAGGACATCCAGGACCTGGCTGCCTACTACGCCGCGCAGGAAGGCCTGTATGTAACGGCGATCACCCGCACCCTCAAGCCGTAATGGCACTAGGAGCCTGTCGGACTTAGGCGATCGTAGCGAGCAAGGTGGGAGAGCGAGGACAGTTTTTCGATCGTTTGAGGAGAATAGCCGTAGCTATTCGACGAAAAGGATCGGAACGAGGCGAGCACGCGTGCCATCCTGCAGGCGCTGGTGCACCAGCAACTGGGGCGCCAGGGAATCATGGAAGGCACTTACCAGATCGCGCTGCCAGTCCTCGGACCAGCGCACTTCGTCCACCAGCAGCTCCGGGAAACCCTCCGCCGGCAGGCGACGCCCGGTACCAGCCGGGTCCAGCCGCAGACCGTCGAGCCCTTCTCCCGACCCGTCTTCCCGGCGCCGGAACCACTGAGTACTCGGCTGCGGGCGCGCGGCGAAGTTGACCAGTTGCTCCAGCTCCGCCTGGCAATGGCGGGCATCCGCCACCGCGCCGCGGGAACGAGGCAGAAAGGTCACCTGGAAATGGGCACGACCCGGCAGGAAGGGTCGCCAGGTGGGATCGGTCACCGATTCGCGTTCATGCTCCCAGAAACAGGTTCGCAGCAAGGCCAGCGGCATTGCGCTCTCCCGGTGCAGCAGCCAGAGCTCGAAGCGGTCCGCCTGTGGGAACGGCAATGTCGGTCGATTGTGAATGGCCTCCAGCAGGGCATCCTTGGGCAGGAGTTCGAAACCACAGTGATGACTGGCCTCGGAAGCTGTCGAGAACTGCCGGGCGTCGAACACGCGTCGCGGTTGCCAGCGCTCACCCGTGCTGGAATAGGCGCGCACGGCGCCGGCATCGATCACCTGGATCATCCCGAGGTAGGGATTCACGCGGCGCAAGGCGTAGTAATGAATCATGAAACCTGCATGGAATCTGGGCTATAGTTGGTTCCCAGGACCACCACCCGAACCGCGATGCCCACCACCAGCAACCCCCTGCTCGACAGCCTGCTATCCGGCCTCGATGAAAAGGCCAGCCAGTTCCTGTCCGAGTATGGCCGCAAGCGGCGCTTTCAGCCCGGCGAATTCCTGGCACGGGAGGGCGATCCCTGCGAACAGGTATATATCATCCTGGACGGCACCGCCAGCATCCTCAAGGAGGATGCGCGCCACAACAACAATGTCATCGCCCAGGTGAGCAAGGGCGCCATCATCGGGGAGATGGGCGTGTTCATGGACCTGCGCCGCTCCGCCAGCATCCGCGCCAACGCCTCGCTGCTGGCCCTGGAATTCCGCAAGGAGGATTTCGTCACCGCCCTGCTCGATTTCCCCGCGCTCACCGTGCGCCTGATGCGCTCCCTGTCCACCAAGCTGCGCAGCCTCAACGAGCGCCTGGTGGATACTCTGCAGCTGAACCATGCCCTCTACCTGGGCACCCGCCTGTTGGAGGCCCT
The DNA here is from genome assembly GCA_020201295.1 of Lysobacteraceae bacterium. Classification (GTDB taxonomy): domain Bacteria; phylum Pseudomonadota; class Gammaproteobacteria; order DSM-19610; family DSM-19610; genus JAIVHA01. Next base: position 9,894 of record JAIVHA010000205.1, read on the forward strand.
GCACACCAATCCCGACGCGGGGGATGACCAACCCGGCGTGCCCTTGACGCTGCATCTGGAACCCATCAGCCGGGACAGCGGCCTGTCGCGCCTGGACCTGACCAATGCCTTGATCGATCTCACCCGCAACGACCTGGTCTGGCAACTGCAATTCAAGGAGTCCGATCGCGTGGAATTGCGCTGTGACCCCGAATGCCTGCGCGACTATCTGTTCCACATGGCCAGGCAGACCTGACGGATAGATTACCTTGGATCATCTCAAAGACTTCTGGGAGACACTCAAGCACGCCTTCCACAACCTGATGCCGATCATCCTGGTAGTGGCGGTGTTCCAGCTTCTGGTCATGCGCCAGGTACCGGATGGCCTGGTGTCGATCACGATCGGCTTGCTGGTGGTGGTGCTGGGCGTGGCCTTGTTCCTACAAGGGCTGGAGATGGGGATCTTCCCCATCGGCAAGGGCCTGTCCAACGCCTTTGCCAAACGCGGATCCCTGCCCTTGCTGCTGGCCTTCGGATTCGCCCTGGGGTTTTCCGCGGTGATCGCCGAGCCGGCCCTCATCGCCGTGGCCGGCCAGGCGGAACTGATCAGCGAAGGGCGTGTGAATGCCCTGACCCTGCGCCTGATCGTGGCGATTTCGGTGGGAATCGTGGTTGCGGTGGGCGTGTTGCGCATCGTCACCGGCCAGCCACTGCACTGGTACATGATGTCTACAACCTTGGCGAGGTCGGACCGGGCCTGGCTGCGGGAGGCGCCAGCCTGCAGGAAACATCCCCGGCGGTGCCAGTGGAAGGAGCCAAGCCCCATATGCTGCTGGGCATGCTGGGCGACCTCCTGCGGATGTTTCGCGATGTGTTGCCGATCATCCTGGTCATACTGTTTTTCCAATACGCGGTGCTGCGCAAGGCCATCCCCTACCTGCCAAGGGTGATTACCGGCTTCCTGATGGTGATCTTCGGCCTGTATGCCTTCGTGCTGGGCCTGAAACTGGGCCTGTTCCCCATCGGCACCAGCATGGCCGAGCAATTGATCGCCCTGGATCAGGTGTTCTTCATCTACCTGTTCGCCTTCTCCATCGGTTTCGCCACCACCATGGCCGAGCCGGCGTTGATCGCCATCGGCCAGAAGGCCGAGGAGGCCGGCAAGGGACGCCTGACTGGCAACGTGATCCGGATGCTCGTGGCACTGGGTGTCGCCATCGGCATCACCATAGGCGTACACCGCATCCTGACCGGTGATCCGATCCACTACTACATCATGGCCGGCTACACCCTGGTGATCTTGCTTACCTGGCTGGCTCCCAGGTACATCGTCGCGCTGGCGTTCGACCTCGGCGGGGTCACCACCTCGGAGGTGACGGTGCCGTTGGTGACTGCCCTGGGGATCGGGCTGGCCAGCCATATCGAGGGGCGTAACGTACTGATCGATGGCTTCGGCCTGATTGCCTTTGCCTCGATTTTTCCCATTGTCACGGTGATGCTATATGCCATCGTGATCGAGCATATTGCCCGTCGCCAGGGGCGGCAGGCCACAGAAGAGTCCTAGCACATGAGGGAGGGGTTATCATGAGATTCGCCGTATTGATTGCCATGGTGGCAGATGATCTGGAAGACAAGGCGATCGATGTCGCCAGGCGTGCCGGCGCCGGGGGTGTCACCATCCTGGACGCCCGCGGGATTGGCGGTGACACCAAGAAGACCTTTTTCGGGCTTACCTACGAGGGCAGCCAATCGGTATTAGTGTTCGTGCTGGAACGAAAACTGTCGCTGACGGTGATGAAGGCACTGTCCACCGAGCTGGAGCTGGCCAATCACAGCAAGGGTGTGGTATTTACCATCCCTCTGGAACATATTGCCGGTATCGATACCCGGCAGCTCGACCGCTTTCAGGAGAGCATGAAAGATGACATCTGAGAAACGCCCCACCCTGGTCAGCGACATCATGGTGCGCGATGTGGCCACCATTTCCCCCACGGCCACTCTGCGCGAGGCCTTGCGCACCATGCGCGACAAGGGCGTCAAGTCCCTGGTAGTGGAAAAAAGCCACCCGCATGACGCCTTCGGCATCATCACCTATACCTCCATCCTCAAGACCATCGTCGCCGAGGAAGGGGATATCGACCTGGCCAACGTCTATGACGTCTATGCCAAGCCGGTAATCACCGTCAATGGCGATATGGAGGTCAAATATGTGGCCCGTCTGATGGTCATCCAGTCCCTCCACCGGATCGTGGTACTGGAAAACAACGAGCTGGCCGGCATCATCAGCATGAACGACATCGTGGGCGTGATCGTTTCCATGATCGACGAAAACTGACCCTACCCCGCCCGGCCATCCACCCGCGGGGTCCAGTAGATCACACCATAGCGCAGTGCCCAGGGCAGCAGGCACAGCAGCCAGACCGCGGCAGCCAGCAGATTGGTCGAAAGACCACCGCCCAGCATGGCCAGGCCCGGCAG
>JAIVHA010000054.1 GCA_020201295.1 Lysobacteraceae bacterium
GTCTTCGCTCATAATGGACTTGCGAATTGTCTGGGTAATGTTGATGTCCGCCTCTGAGTTGGATTGGTCAAAAGGCGTCAATGTCTGGTCATTAACGTCACGTTTATTAATGTTGGTGTTATCCGGCGCAGACCGTTCCGTTGCTGCGGATGTATCAGTCGCTGACGGGTATTCCGCCTGTGCGATGAATGGGGCAAACGCTAAACACGCAGCGGCTATAATAGGTTTATTCATGATGATCCCTCCGTGGTGAGTCAGACGATAATAATAGAGATGCACACTATCTCCATTACAAATTCCGTGTCCGTACGTTGACTAACATAAGAAGACGTTTCGGAAATCACGTGACGGGACGACACGCGTTATATACGAGCCGCTGAGCCTGCTGTCCCCGGCATGCGTACTTCAGCATACCGGCTCATTTATCCTGCGGCCCGGAGTAAGCCGCTGGTGATACGTGCAGTGTGTAATGGCGTACATACATGGTGTTCCAGCGCCCGCAAACTGCTCTAATAAGGCATTTAGAGGATCCATCATGGCCGTTACCGCCACAGACCCAATCAAGATTATTTTTGCCATACTTCCGCCACCGCTCGGTGTGTTTCTCGAGGTCGGGCTGAAGGGGCATTTCTGGTTGAACATACTGCTTACCTTGCTCGGCTTTATCCCGGGCATCATCCATGCTCTCTACGTGATCCTGAAGCACTAGCGCAGTCGCGCGATTCAGGGCCTGCATCCGCAGCCAACCCTATGTCCAGTGTCCCAGGCAGCGCCATGGAAATTGTTTTCCGCCTCATTCTAGGTGCCTGTTCGCTCGCCCTGGTGTTCGGAAGTCTCCTCCCTCTGCATCCTGCCCGTGCATGGTGGGTCCGCATCTTCGACTTTCCCCGCATGCAAATTGCCGTGCTGATTTTGGTGACGCTGGCGGGTTACGCCTGGCTTCACCTCCAGGTCGGGCTGCGGCCATCAGACTACATACTGGCTGGAGCGTTGGGCCTGGCGCTGCTCCTACAGCTATTTTTTATCGTTCCCTACACACCACTGTATTCCAAAGAGATGCAGCCAAGCCTGGCGGAGAATGATGACAACCGCCTGTCGCTCTTGATCTACAACGTGCTCGACGAAAACCGCGAAGTGGGAGCACTGCGCCATCTCATCCGCGAAACCGATCCTGACGTCATTCTGCTGAGCGAGCCGACGCACTGGTGGCTGGAGCAGCTCGATGGCCTCGAGACCACCTACCCGTACACCATGTTCAAGCCGCAGGAGAATCAGTATGGGAAGCTGCTCTATTCCCGGTTCGAACTGCTCGATCCAGAGGTTCGCTTTCTGGTCGACCCGAATATTCCCTCGTTACGTGTAAAGGTTCGATTGCGGTCTGGGCAGGTCGTGACCTTGTATGGCGTGCAGCCCCGACCGCCCGCTCTCAAGCATCAGGAGCCTGAGACGTCCGGCGCAAGCGGAGGCGGCGACGCGGATGATGCGGAAGATGATGTCGGCAATGCAGAAGTCGGCGAGCGCGAGGATTCCGATCTGCGCGATGCCGAGCTGTTGCTGGTGGCGAAAGAGGTTGCAGAATGCGGAGATGAACCGGTCATCGTTGGCGGCGATTTCAACGACGTTGCCTGGTCGCACAGCACGCGTCTTTTTCAGCGGATCGGAGGATTGCTTGATCCGCGGATCGGCCGAGGTTTCTTCAACTCATTCGATGCCAGGCATCCCGTCATGCGCTATCCGCTGGATCACGTTTTCGCATCCAGGCACTTTCGCTTCGTCGAGCTGCGCCGACTCGCTGCCATCGGATCTGATCATTTTCCCATGCTCGTAGTCCTGGACTTTGATCCCGGCGCTGTCGTGCAGCAGGAAGAGCCCGAAGCTGATGCCGGCGACGAGGAAGAAGCGGAGGATGCGATCGCCGAAGGGACGTCCAGGGATTGAAGCCATCATGCAATAGATATATGGCTATATCGCCAGTAGCCCGTTAAGGGACCATTGTAAAAACCGTCATGCCCGCCCCTCAGGAAGATCAATGGCATAGAATGCTTGTTATACTCCAGGGCATACTCACTTGGAGTCACTCTCAGCCATGAGCGATACAGATACAGCACTCGACAGCACCTCCTGGCACAGCCTGCCCGGCGACGAGGCCCTCACCCGTCTCGAGGTCACTGAACACGGCCTTTCCAGCGAGCAGGTTCAAGCGCGCCTGGAGCAGTACGGCCATAACCGCCTGCCGGCCACGGCACGCACCGGCCCGCTGAAACGGTTCCTGCTGCAGTTCCATAACGTGCTTATCTATGTGCTGATCGCTGCCGCGGTGGGCACCGCCCTCCTGCAGCACTGGGTGGATACCGGGGTGATCCTGGGCGTGGTGCTCATCAACGCCATCATCGGTTTCATCCAGGAGGGCAAGGCGGAGCAGGCCCTGGATGCGATCCGCAACATGCTCTCGCCCAAGGCGCTGGTGTTGCGCGACGGCCAGCGGCACACCGTGCCCGCCGAGGAACTGGTGCCCGGCGACCTGGTGTTTCTGCAGGCGGGCGACAAGGTGCCGGCCGATCTGCGCCTGCTGCGGGTGCACAATATGCGCATCGACGAGGCGATGCTCACCGGTGAATCGGTGGCCGTGGACAAGGGCACCAAACCGGTCGCGGAGGAGGCGGACCTGGGCGACCGGGTCGGCATGGCCTTTTCCGGTACCCTGGTGGCCTTCGGCCAGGGGCGCGGGGTGGTGGTGGGCACCGGCGCGGACACCCAGATCGGGCGCATCTCCACCCTGCTCGGCGAGGTGGAGACCCTCACCACGCCGCTGCTGCGCGACATCGCCGTGTTCGGGCGCTGGCTGTCGCTGGCCATCGTGGTGCTGGCCGTCCTCACCTTCGCCTTCGGTTACTGGGTGCGCGGCTACGCCATCATGGACACCTTCCTCGCGGCGGTGAGCCTGGCGGTGGCCGCCATCCCCGAGGGCCTGCCCGCCGTCATGACCATCACCCTGGCCATTGGTGTGCAGCGCATGGCGGGACGTAACGCCATCATCCGCCGCCTGCCGGCGGTGGAGACGCTGGGCTCGGTCACCACCATCTGTACCGACAAGACCGGCACCCTCACCCGCAACGAAATGACGGTGAAGTCCATCCTCACCGCCGAGGAGGATTTCGAAGTGAGCGGCGTGGGCTATGAGCCCCACGGTGGCATCTCCCTCGACGGCCAGGACGTCGACCCGGACGATCACCCGGTGCTGGCAGAGGCCCTGCGCGGCATCCTGTTGTGCAACGATGCCGAGGTGCGCCTGCGCGAGGAACAGTGGGTGCTGGAGGGCGACCCCACGGAAGGGGCGCTGGTGACGGCGGCCCTGAAGGGGGGGCTGGAGCACAAGGAGGTCAATGAACTCTATCCCCGCGATGACGTGATCCCCTTTGAATCCAGCTACAAGTTCATGGCCACCCTGCACCATCACCACGAGGGCACGCACAGCTTCCTCTATCTGAAGGGAGCGCCGGAACGGGTGCTGGCCCTGTGCCACCGCGAGCGCACCCGCGACGGCGACCGCGAGATCGATTCCGCGCGCTGGCATAAATACATGGACGAAATCGCCGCCCGTGGCCAGCGGCTGCTGGCGCTGGCCGTAAAGGAGGTGGATGCCGGCAAGCGCGACCTGGAATTTTCCGACGTCGAGGATGGGGGGCTCACCATGGTCGCCCTGTGCGGCATCATCGACCCGCCCCGGGAAGAAGCCATCGCCGCCGTGGCCGAATGCCAGGCGGCGGGCATCGTGGTGAAGATGATCACCGGCGATCACGCTGTCACCGCCCGGGCCATCGCCGACGAGCTGGGCATCGACGCCGGTGGCCGCGTGATGTCCGGCCATGAACTGGAGCAGATCTCCGACGAGGAGATGCAGGAACAGGTGCGCGAGGTGCATGTGTTCGCCCGTGCCACGCCGGAGCACAAGCTGCGCCTGGTGCGCGCCATCCAGGCCAACGGCCATGTGGTCTCCATGACCGGCGACGGAGTGAACGATGCGCCGGCCCTCAAGCGTGCCGACGTGGGCGTGGCCATGGGCATCAAGGGCACCGAGGCCGCCCGCGAGGCCGCCGAGATGGTACTGGCCGACGACAACTTCGCTTCCATCGCCCATGCCGTGGAGGAAGGGCGCACCGTCTATGACAACCTGCGCAAGGCGATCCTGTTCCTGCTGCCCACCAATGGCGGCCAGGGCTTCACCATCGTCGCCGCCATCCTGCTGGGGCTTACCCTGCCCCTGACGCCGGTGCAGGTGTTATGGGTGAACATGGTCACCGCCGTGACCCTGGGCCTGGCCCTGGCCTTCGAACCCGCCGAGCCCGGCCTGATGAAGCGGCCGCCACGCCCGCCCAACACGCCCATCCTGTCTGGCTTCCTGATCTGGCGGGTGCTGTTCGTGTTAGTGGAGGCGGAGAAGGCGCTGTTCAGGCGGAGGCGGGGGAATGATGAGAGGGGCTGACATTCGCCAATAGGTTGCGCGTGCGAGCTGAATTCACGTACTATTTTTATATGGAAAATAGGGTGAGTTACGTGTGACGCCAAATATCCAACCTAGATATGTAGGGATTATTTACGCTATTGCTCTCAAATGTCCTTATTGTATCAGCATTTGGCTTAAGCCACTGCTGGCTGCTCATGAAGATAATCAAGATTGCGAGAGTTGCGGATATAACGACAGCAGACCGCTCAACGCTGGTGGTACTGGGCATGAGTCTGCAGGGAGACCGGATCGGCGCCGATTACAGGAAACGTCTGGAACGTGCCTGCAAGCTTTACACGGAAGGTGGGGTCAGGCGCATCCTTGTTCTGGGAGGACCAAGCGGGGATGGCTCTGCCAGCGAAGCGGATCGTGGCCGTGACTACCTGCAATCGAGGGGCGTTCCTGTACAGGATGTGCTCGTCGAGAACAAATCACTCGATACGCTGGAAAATCTTCGGAATGCAAGAAATGTCCTCCTTGATTCCGGTGGGCGACGTTTTGTGCTGATTACCAGCCGCTATCATCTGGCACGAAGTCATCGTATCGCACAGGGGTTGGGAATGAATCCAGTGCTGTGTGGTGCGGAAGATGAATTGTCATTTACCCCAAGAATCATGATCCGTTTTATGCTTGAGGCGTATTTCCTCCACTGGTACCAGGTGGGCGCTGGCTTTTCAAAATTACTTGGTTGGCGGAGAGGGCTTGCCAGGATAAGTTGATGTTGCGCGTTGCGGGGATACGGTAGAGGCGCAAGAAGGGCAATACGCCCTTCTTGTGCAGGTTTTTACTTCATAACATGGATAGCTGGCGCTTGATGCCATTGTCCAGGTTCTGTATCCAGCCATTGTAGTTTTTGTGGATATTTCCATCCTTATAATTCAGGTTGGTGCTGTCATTGTAGGTGATGCTGTACTTGTTGGCATCGTAATGAATATCCGCGATGGCAATATGATCGCGAATGTAGAGTGTGGCCAGTATGTGCCCGGGGGAGTCGGCCTTCATTGACCATCCCAGTGAAGAACCCGCCCTGATGATTGCGTCGCGTACTTGATCGGCGGCAATAGAGTTGCTGGCACTGACCGGGGCATCGCTGACATTGCGCACGGGATTGGAACGGCAACCCGCGAAGAGCAGGGTAGTGATAATCAGTGCGAGAATAATAAGCGATGTTTTATTCATTTTTTCACCTCGTTCATGGATTGAGTATTGGTTTTGAAAAATTGATAAAGGAACTCTGATTTATTAGTCATTGCGAGCGAAGCACGGCAATCTCCAACCGATTGATTCTACGGTACGAGATTGCCACGCTTCGCTCGCAATGACGAGAAAAGTATTTCATGCGGTAGCGGTCTTTATTGCCGAGCCTCCTTGCGGTCAGTAAAACGTATCTAAGCGCGCCTCATCAGGCCGAGAGAGCGTAAAAGGCCGGTTGGGTATAATCCGCGACACAGGAGCTTCCAGGCAACCATGCGTACAATTGACAAGGTATCCGTTGCGGGTTTGTAGTGGCTGGGACGGG
>JAIVHA010000055.1 GCA_020201295.1 Lysobacteraceae bacterium
CACAGCGCCGCCCTCTGGGCGCTGCTCATGTTCGAGGCCTTTCTGCGTCGTGCCCAGCCCGACCTGGATCTGGCCGTGAAGGGAGCTCGCTGATGCGCATCCTGCACGTGCTGGATCATTCCATCCCATTGCAGAGCGGCTATACCTTCCGTACTCGCGCCATCCTGGAGCAACAACGCTCCTTCGGCTGGGAGACCTTTCATATTACCGGCGCCAAGCAGGGCAAGGGCAGCGGGCAGGTGGAAGAAGACGTGGATGGATTGCACTTCTATCGCAGCCCGCCCCTGCAAGGCCTGGCGGCGCGGCTGCCGATGTACAACCAATGGGCGGTCGTGCATGGCCTGCGCAAGCGCCTTGATGAAGTGGTGCGGAAGCTCAAGCCGGACATCCTGCATGCCCATTCCCCGGCCCTGAATGGCCTGGCGGCCCTGTCGGTGGCGCGTCGCCACGGCATCCCCCTGGTATACGAGGTGCGCGCCTTCTGGGAGGACGCGGCGGTGGATCATGGCACCAGCCGCGAAGGCGGGCTGCGCTACCGACTCACCCGGGCGCTGGAAACCCATGTGTTGAAGCGCGTCGACGCGGTCACCACGATTTGCGAGGGCTTGCGTGGAGACATCATCGATCGCGGCCTGCCGGAAGGTAAAGTAACCGTCATTCCCAATTCCGTGGCCCTGGAGCGTTTTCCCCTGTTGAAAGGCAAGGACGAGACCTTGCTGGCGCAGATGGACCTGCAGGGCAAGCGGGTCATTGGTTTCATCGGTTCCTTCTATGCCTATGAAGGCCTGCCCCTGCTGCTGGAGGCGCTGCCCCTGATCCTGTCGCAGCGCGACGATGTGCGGCTGCTGCTGGTGGGTGGCGGCCCACAGGAAAAGGCACTACGGCAGCTGACCGATCAACTGGGCCTGGGAAACAAGGTGATCTTCACCGGACGCGTTTCCCACAACGAGGTGCAGCGCTACTATTCCCTGGTGGACGTCTTCGTCTACCCGCGCCTGTCCATGCGCCTCACGGAGCTGGTGACACCGCTGAAACCCCTGGAGGCCATGGCCCAGGGACGCCTGGTGGTGGCCTCGGATGTGGGTGGGCACAAGGAACTCATCGAGGCCGGCGTGACCGGTGAACTGTTTCCCGCCGGAGACGCCGCCGGCCTGGCCAACGCCGTGTTGCGCCTGCTGGACGACGAGAGCCGTTGGCCGCAACGCCTGGCCGCGGGGCGCGACTACGTGGAGCGGGTACGCAACTGGCGCGCCAGTGCCGAACGCTATCGGCCGGTCTATGCCGCGTTGACGGGGAACTGATCCATGGCCGCGGACGCGCCCGGCATCCTGGTGTTCTCCACCCTGTTTCCCAACGGGGCGCAGCCCCATGCCGGCATCTTCATCCGCGAGCGCATGTTCCGGGTCGCACCCCACCTGCCCCTGGTAGTGGTGGCGCCCATTCCCTGGTTTCCCCTGCAGGGCCTGATCCGTCGGTTCCGTCCGCATTTCCGGCCCATGGCCCCGCGCCGGGAAGTGCAGCAGGGCATCGAGGTGCATCACCCGCGCTTCTTTTGCATCCCCGGCATTGGCAAATGGCTGGACGGCCTGTTTCTTGCCCTGTGCAGCTACCGTACCGTGCGCCGCCTGGTCCGACAGCATGACCTGCGCATCATCGACAGTCACTTCGGATATCCCGACGGCTATGCCGCCACCCTGCTGGGGCGCTGGCTGGGCCTGCCGGTGGCCATCACCCTGCGCGGTACCGAAGCGCGCCACAGCCGCACGCCTTCCTTGCGTCCCCTGCTGGTCCGTGCGCTACAGCGCGCGCAACGCATCATCACCGTTTCCGATTCCCTGCGGCGCCAGGCCCTGGAACTGGGCATTCCCGGTAACAAGATCACCGTAGTAGGCAATGGCGTCGATACGGAAAAATTCTTTCCCATGGACGCACGTGCGGCGCGCAAGGCCTGGGGCCTGCCCGAAGCAGGCCGCTTTCTCATCACCGTGGGCGGGCTGGTGGAGCGCAAGGGTTTCCATCGCGTCATCGAGGTACTGCCGGAGCTGCGCAAACAGTATCCGGACCTGCACTACCTCATCGTGGGCGGTGCCTCGGCCGAAGGCGACTGGACGGAACGCTTGCAGGCCATGGTGCGCGCGGCGGGCCTGCAGGATTGTGTGCATTTCATGGGCGCGGTGGCCCATGACCGGATCCGCGAACTGCTGTCCGCCGCGGACCTGTTCGTGCTTTCCACCCGCAACGAGGGTTGGGCCAATGTGTTGCTGGAGGCCATGGCCTGCCGCCTGCCGGTGGTGGCCACTGATGTGGGCGGCAATGCCGAGGTGGTGAGTTCCGCGGATCTTGGCCTCATCGTGCCCTTCGATGACTGCCAGGCCCTGCGGGACAGCCTGGCACAGGCCCTCGGCCAGGACTGGGACCGCGATGCCATCGCCGCCCATGCCCGTGCCAACAGCTGGGAGGAAAGGGTGGGTCGGCTGCGCGGGATCTTTGCGGCCATGGGGGCTGAAACGCCCCGGGCGGTGGTCCATGGCTAGACGCGATCATTGGCTGCGCCGCGGGCTCGAACGTCTGGAGCGGGACGGCCTGCTGGTCGCCAAGGGCTTGTATCAGAAGCTGACATCCCGCAACGACGGGACCTCGCTTCCCGCGGTAAGTTTCGTGGCCGGTGTGCAGCGCTCCGGCACCAATATGCTCATGGACGTGCTGGAACGGAGTTTCGCCACCGATGTCATCCACGAGCGCGACCTGCGCGCCTTCGAGCGTTTCCAGATGCGGGAGCCAGCGGTGATCCGTACCCTGGTGGAAGGCAGTCGTGCTGGACATTTTATTATCAAATCCCTGTGCGAACTGCAGCACATGACGCGGCTGATGGAGGACTTCGCTCCAGCACGTACGGTCTGGATCGTGCGGGACTACAACGACGTGGTCAATTCCATGCGGGTTTCCTTCTCCAACCAGGCAAGGCAGGTAAAGCGCATTGCCAAGGATCGGGACAGCGACGGTTGGCAGGGGCAGGGCATGTCCGATGCCACTCATGCCCTGGTGGAACAGCGGGTACATCCGGAAATCACTGATGTCAGTGCCGCGGCCCTGATCTGGTATTTCCGTAACCAGTTGTTCTTCGACCAGGGCTTTGACCGGGATCCGCGGGTGCTGCTGGTGCGCTACGAGTCCCTGGTCACGCAACCGACCCCGGAGTTCCAGCGTATCTTTGCCTTTCTGGATATTCCCTACCGTCCCTGGCACAGCCGCAAGGTGGTGGCCCATTCCATACACAAGGCGCGGCAACCGGAGATCGAGCCGCCGGTGCGGGAACTGTGCGAGGCCATGACCGCCCGTTTCGATGCCCTGCGTCCGCTGGCGGGAGTGGCCATATGAGCTTGCGTCCCTACACCCGCCTGGTGTCCAACTTGCTCTTTCCCCTGCATGAACGCCTCAAGGGACACAGTACGGTGGCGGTGCGCCGGGGCCTGGAAGAAAGCCAGTGGTGGAGTGCGGAACGGTTGCGCGAGTTGCAACTGCGGCGACTGCAGGCGCTGCTTCGGCATGCGCAGGCCGAGGTGCCCTATTACCGCCGCTTGTTCGGGGAGTTGGGATTGGATAGCACGGATTTCCAGCATCTCGATGACCTGTGCAAGCTGCCGTTCCTGGACAAGCCGCTGATCCGCGCGCACCAGGAAGAGCTCAAATCGGCACAGGCCCGCGGCCTGGCACGCTTCAATACCGGCGGCTCCAGCGGCGAACCCCTGATCTTCTTCATCGGCAAGGAGCGGGTGAGCCATGACGTGGCCGCCAAATGGCGCGCCACCCGCTGGTGGGACGTGGATATCGGGGATCCCGAGATGGTGGTCTGGGGCTCCCCCATTGAATTGGGCAGCCAGGACCGTATCCGCTATTGGCGCGACCGTCTGCTGCGCACCCACCTGCTGGCGGCCTTCGAGATGTCCGAACCGAAACTGGATGAGTTCGTGCACACCATACGTCGTATCCGGCCGCGCATGCTGTTCGGCTACCCCTCGGCCCTGGCCCATATCGCCCGCCATGCGCGCCGCAGGGGCCAGTCCATGGATGACCTGGGCATACGCGTGGCCTTCGTGACCTCCGAACGCCTGTATGAGCACCAGCGCGAGGAAATCGAGTCCGTGTTCGCCTGCCCCGTGGCCAACGGCTATGGTGGCCGGGATGCGGGCTTCATCGCCCATGCCTGCCCCCAGGGCCGGATGCACATCACGGCCGAGGATATCATCGTGGAGATCGTCGATCCCGAGGGCCGCACCCTGCCCGCGGGGGAGTCCGGGGAGATCGTGGTGACCCACCTGGCCACGGCCGATTATCCCTTTATTCGCTATCGCACCGGTGATATCGGTACACTGTCCGCCGATGCTTGCCCCTGTGGGCGCGGATTGCCGGTGTTGCAGGCCATCGAGGGGCGCAGTACCGATTTCATCCTGGCCCGGGACGGCACCCTGATGCATGGCCTGTCTCTTATCTATATCGTGCGCGATATTCCCGGGGTGGCGAACTTCAAGATCATCCAGGAAAATATCGACCATACCCGCTTCCCGGAAAGTTTCGTTTTGTGGTGAGCCACGTAGTGCCGGGCACCGATCGAGAGTCCGTGGAGGAGGGGACATGAGGGATATCGTCGTAACGCTGGTCATCTTCTCGCTGATCCCGCTGATCCTGTCGCGCCCCTACGTAGGGGTACTGGTATGGTCCTGGCTCGGCTACATGAACCCGCACCGCCTGACCTGGGGCTTCGCCTACACCATGCCCTTTGCCATGATCGTGGCGCTGGCCACCCTTACGGCCCTGCTGATGAGCAAGGAGCCCAAGCGTATCCCCTGGACCCGGGAAACCATCCTGTTGCTGGTGCTCATCGCCTGGATGTTCATGACGACGGTATTTTCCCTCTATCCCTGGGCCGCCTGGGAGCAGTGGGACAAGGTATGGCGCATCATGCTGATGACCTACATCACCATGATGCTGATCAATGACGAGCATCGTATCAAGATGCTGGTGTTCGTGATCGCCCTTTCCCTCGGCTTCTATGGCCTGAAGGGTGGCATCTTCGTTATCCAGACCGGTGGCAACCACTCGGTGATGGGCCCCGCCGACACCTTCATTGGCGACCGCAACTCCATCGGCCTGGCGCTCATCATGGCGGTGCCCCTGCTGCACTATATGCAGATGCAGATGACCCGCTGGTATTTCCGCTATGGGCTCATGGCGGTGGTCGCCCTGACCCTGGTGG
>JAIVHA010000056.1 GCA_020201295.1 Lysobacteraceae bacterium
ACCCCGTCGGACTGAAGTCCGACCTACAGGGTGGCACGGGTGTGCGGGTGTGGATTGTAGGTCGGGCTTCAGCCCGACAGCCGTCATTGCCAGTCTCGCCTTGACATCCCCCATTTCGAGGCTATCATTGGCACTCACTTGAGCCGAGTGCTAACAGGCGCCCGGCGAAATTCCCAGATCCAATCGTAATTACAAGTATTTCAAGGAGATTTTCTCGATGAATATTCGTCCGTTGCATGATCGCGTGATCATCAAGCGCATGGAAGAGGAGCGCATGAGCGCCGGTGGCATCGTGATCCCGGATTCCGCTGCCGAAAAACCCATCCGTGGCGAAGTCATGGCCGTGGGCCACGGCAAGCGCAACGACAAGGGTGACCTGGTTGCCCTGGACGTGAAGGTCGGTGACAAGGTGCTGTTCGGCAAGTACTCCGGCACCGAGGTCAAGGTGGATGGCCAGGATCTGCTGGTGATGCGCGAAGAAGACATCATGGCGGTCCTCGAGGGCTAGGCCCCGACCGTATCCGTAACGAACAGAATTTTTGAGAGGAACTCAGCAATGTCCGCAAAAGAAGTCAAATTTGGTGATGACGCCCGCGCCCGCATGGTCAAGGGTGTGAATATTCTGGCCAATGCCGTCAAGGTCACCCTTGGTCCCAAGGGCCGCAACGTGGTGCTGGACAAGGCCTTCGGCGCCCCCACCGTGACCAAGGACGGCGTGTCCGTCGCCAAGGAAATCGAGCTGGACGACAAGTTCGAGAACATGGGCGCCCAGATGGTGAAGGAAGTCTCCTCGCAGACCTCCGACGTGGCCGGCGACGGCACCACCACCGCCACCGTGCTGGCCCAGTCCATCGTGCGTGAAGGCATGAAGGCCGTCACCGCCGGCATGAACCCCATGGACCTGAAGCGCGGCATCGACAAGGCCGTGATTGCCGCCGTGGCCGAGCTGAAGAAGCTCTCCAAGCCCTGCTCCGACAGCAAGGCCATTGCCCAGGTGGGCACCATCTCCGCCAACTCCGATGAACTGGTGGGCAAGATCATTTCCGATGCCATGAACAAGGTCGGCAAGGAAGGCGTCATTACCGTCGAGGAAGGCACCTCCCTGGACAACGAACTGGACGTGGTGGAAGGCATGCAGTTCGACCGCGGCTACCTGTCGCCCTACTTCATCAACAACCAGGAAAGCATGAGCGCGGAACTGGAAGAGCCCTTCATCCTGATCCACGACAAGAAGATCTCCAACATCCGTGAACTGCTGCCCGTACTGGAAGGCGTGGCCAAGTCCGGCAAGCCGCTGCTGATCATCGCCGAGGACGTGGAAGGCGAGGCCCTGGCCACCCTGGTGGTCAACAGCATCCGCGGCATCGTCAAGGTGTGCGCCGTCAAGGCCCCGGGCTTCGGCGACCGCCGCAAGGCCATGCTGCAGGACATCGCCGTGCTGACCGGCGGCACCGTGATTTCCGAGGAAGTGGGCCTGTCTCTCGAGAAGGCCACCCTGGATGACCTGGGCACCGCCAAGAAGGTACAGATCACCAAGGAAAACACCACCCTCATCGACGGCGCCGGTCGCAAGCAGGAAATCGAGGCCCGCGTGGCCCAGATCCGCGCCCAGATCGAAGACACCAGCTCTGACTACGATCGCGAAAAGCTCCAGGAACGCGTGGCCAAGCTGGCCGGCGGCGTGGCCGTCATCAAGGTTGGCGCCGCCACCGAGATGGAAATGAAAGAGAAGAAGGCCCGCGTCGAAGACGCCCTGCACGCCACCCGTGCCGCAGTGGAAGAAGGCGTGGTGCCGGGCGGCGGTGTGGCCCTGATCCGGGCCATGGCCGCGGTGACCAACCTCAAGGGCGACAACCATGACCAGGACATCGGCATCAACATCGCCCGTCGTGCCATGGAAGAGCCAATGCGCCAGATCTGCGCCAACGCCGGTGACGAGCCGTCCGTGGTGATCAACAAGGTGGCCGAGGGCAAGGGTAACTACGGCTACAATGCCGCCACCGGTGAATACGGCGACCTGATCGAGATGGGTATCCTGGATCCCACCAAGGTGACCCGTTACGCGCTGCAGAATGCTGCTTCCGTGGCCGGCCTGATCATCACCACCGAGGCCATGGTGGCGGAGATCCCGAAGGAAGCCCCCGCCATGGGCGGTGGTGACATGGGTGGTATGGGCGGCATGGGTGGTATGGGCATGATGTAAGCCCGGCGCTTCAGCCGTAGTAACAAAAAAGCCCCGCCAGTGATGGCGGGGCTTTTTTTATTCCGTCATTCCGAGCCAAGCGTGGCTTTTCATACCGTCATTGCGAGCGAAGCGCGGCAATCCCGTCATGCAGGGTCGATTGCCTGGAGATTGCCGCGCTTCGCTCGCAATGACAAATGCTTTTTATACCTTGATATACACCCACCCCTCGCGCAGCCGGTCGAGGATCTGGTCCAGGGCCGAGGGGGTGATGCCCACCCCGGGCAGCAGCTCGTTGGAGATGTCGATGCCCTGTTCGTGCTTGATGCGGTCCATGGCGGTTTGGCAGGCCAGGAAGTGCAGGTTCAGGTACTGGTTCTGCAGGTCCCGCACCCGCTCGGCATAGGGCGAGTGGCCGACCCGCAACAGGTCCAGTCCGCCGGCGTTGGCGACGATCTCCATCTCCGCCGGCTGGTTGGTCTGCGCATAGGTGCGCAGCAGCTCCTCGGCGGTGTCCAGGGCCTCCTTCACCTTGTTCAGGTCGGAGGTATTCAGGTGCACCAGCACCTTTTTGCTGCCGGGCTTCTCCGCCGCCTGCCCGATGCTGGCGTTCTGGAAGCTGTTCTGTTCGTTCCAGTACATGGCCTGCAGGCGCGATTCCGCGGTCTGGCCGTGGCCGAACCAGCCCAGCAGTGCCCCGCTGGTCAGCAGCAGGGAAGCGGCCAGGCCCTTGCCCCAGCCGCTCATGGTGGGGGCGCAGCGCCGGGTTTCCTGGATGTCCGGAGAGCCATAGGCATGGCGAACCAGTTCCTGGATGGTGCGCATTTCGCAGGCCGAGGCCTTCAGCACCGCGTCGCCCTGGATGGCCTCCAGGATGCGGGCGCGATCCTCGCTATCCAGTTCGCCGTCGATGAAGGCATTCAATTGCTCTTCGGAAATGGTGTCTTCGTGTTTCATTTCACTCTCCTGAGAGGCGGACTGGAAGCGCTGGAGGCTTCCTCCGCGGTCAGCAGTGCGTCCTTGAGGGCCCGGCGCGCACGGCACAGGCGGCTCATGACGGTGCCGATGGGCACGTCCAGGATCTCGGCGACCTCGATGTAGCTGCAACCCTCGAGGTCCACCAGGGTCAGCACCTGGCGCTGGCCGACCGGCAGGGTGGCGATGCCGGCCCGTACCTTTTCGACCACTTCCATGCGTTCCTGATGGAATTCCGGGTCGTGGTCGTCCACCAGCACCACGTCGTCGATATCCACCGTTTCCCGGCTGCGTCTAAAATGATCCCGCCAGCAGTTGGTCAGGATCTTGTACAGCCAGGACTTGATCGTGTTCGGGTCCCGCAGCTGGTCGCTGTATTTCAGGGCCTTGACCAGGGTTTCCTGGACCAGGTCGTCGGCCAGCGCGGCGTTATGGCACCAGGAGTACGCAATACGGTACAGGCGCCCCCGGCTCTCCTCCAGCGCTGCGTGCAGCGCCCGGTTTTTATAGAATCTTGTGATTACACCCATGTGTCACCTGCAGGGTTGTTCGGGTTCAGGGTATAGACGATTGTGCCATGGTCCTTATTCCGTGGTTTGGGGTCAGGTCTTGCAATCAAGCACAAGATTCGTGTGCTTGATTGCAAGACCTGACCCCAAACCAGGGGCCGCTCCTACGGGTGCCGCATTCGGATTCGGTGCCGTTCGCGAACCCGCCACGCCACACCGATTCCGGGTTACACTCAGCGGCCAGCACCCACTTGCCGCAGCCCCATGCCCCGGAAAATATCACCTGCCCTGGCCATTCCCGTCCGCATCCCCATTCCCGAAGTCCTGCGCGACAGCGCCCAGGCCCAGTACGCCCAGTATCGGGCGGCGACGGAGGAGGCCGGGGTGCGTGCGGCCACCCAGCCGGATTTCGTGGCCGTGCTCGAACGGGTGTTCGCCACCAGCGAGTTCGTGGCGGAATCCTGCATTCGCCACCCGGGGCTGCTGGCGGAGCTGCTGGCCACGGGCGACCTGCTGGCCGACTACGCCCCGGGCGAGTTGCCTACCCGGCTGATCGAGGACCTGGGGGCCTGTCCCGACGAGGCCGCCCTGGCCAGTCGTCTGCGCGTCCTGCGTCGCCGCGAGATGGTGCGCATCGCCTGGCGCGACCTGGCCGGCTGGGCCGGCCTCGACGAGACGCTGCGCGATCTCTCCGACCTGGCCGAAGCGTGCGTGCAGGGTGCCTTGCAGCCCCTGCACCGCTGGGCGGCCAGGCAGTACGGCGAGCCCAAGGACTCGAATAAACGGCCCCTGTCCCTGGTGGTGCTCGGCATGGGCAAGCTCGGCGCCCGGGAACTGAATTTCTCCTCCGACATCGACCTCATC
>JAIVHA010000206.1 GCA_020201295.1 Lysobacteraceae bacterium
CTGGCCAACCTGCTGCTTGTCCGCGCCTTTTACGACGATCTCCGTCTGGCTCGGGGTTTCGATCGTCACGCCTTCCGGCACTTCGAAATTCACCGGGTGGGAAAAACCCAGCGTCAGGTTCAGGACCTTGCCCTGCACCTGGGCGCGGTAACCGACACCCACCAGGTCGAGCCTGCGCTCAAAGCCCTGCGTGACGCCCAACACCATGTTATTCAACAATGCGCGCGTGGTACCGGCCAGCGCATTGGCTTCCTTGGATTCATCATTGGAGCTGAAGTTAAGCTCGCTGCCTTCCTGCTTAATGGTGACAAGTTTATGAACCGAGTGCACAAGCGTGCCCTTGGTGCCCTTGATGGTCACGTGCTGACCTTCCATTTTCAGTTCAACACCAGCGGGCAGAACCACCGGATATTTTGCAATTCGAGACATAGCCTTCTACTCGCTTAGGAGATATAACACAGCACTTCACCACCTTCACCGGCGACGCGTGCAGCGCGATCACTCATCACACCCTTGGAGGTGGAAACAATGGCCACACCGAGCCCACCCTGTACGCTCGGCAGATCGTCCTTGCCCTTGTAGATGCGCAGACCAGGCCGACTTACCCGCTCGATCCGCTCAATGACCGGCTTGCCCTCATAGTACTTCAAGGTGATGCCGAGCACAGGCTTTCCGTCCACGTCCTCAACGGCGTATTCGCTGATATAGCCTTGCGACTTGAGCACCTCGGCAATGGCCTGCTTCTTGCTGGAAGCCGGCATTGTTACCTTGGCCTTGTTCGCGGACTGACCGTTGCGAATTCGGGTCAGCATGTCGGCAATGGGATCCGTCATCATGTGGCGGTTACCTCTGTAAGAAATTCTGTTGCAATCAATACTGGTTCAGGCAATGCCCTACCAGCTGGCCTTTACCAGGCCCGGAATATCACCGCGCATGGCTGCTTCGCGTAACTTGTTGCGCGCCAGGCCGAATTTACGATAGAAACCGTGGGGACGACCCGTGATGCGGCAGCGATTACGCTGGCGCGAGGCGCTGGAATCGCGCGGCAGTGCCTGCAGCCTTAGCTGTGCCGCGAAGCGTTCCTCATCTGACTCGTCTTTCCTCAGTTACGGAAGGGGAAGCTGAAAGCGCTAAGCAGCGCACGACCTTCCTCGTCCGTTTTCGCAGTAGTGGTGATCGTGATATCCATGCCACGGATCGCATCGATCTTGTCGTAATCGATCTCTGGGAAGATGATCTGTTCCTTCACGCCCATATTGTAATTGCCACGGCCATCGAACGACTTTCCGTTCACGCCACGGAAGTCACGAATACGCGGGATCGCAATGGTGACCAGGCGGTCCAGGAACTCATACATCATGGCACGGCGCAGCGTCACCTTGCAGCCAATGGGCCAGCCTTCGCGCACCTTGAACCCGGCA
The DNA here is from genome assembly GCA_020201295.1 of Lysobacteraceae bacterium. Lineage (GTDB taxonomy): Bacteria > Pseudomonadota > Gammaproteobacteria > DSM-19610 > DSM-19610 > JAIVHA01. The sequence continues at coordinate 1,422 of JAIVHA010000206.1, forward strand.
ACGGATTTGCGTGCCTTGGTGATCACTGGTTTCTGGCCGGCGATCTTGATCATGTCACCTACGGCATGATCAAGGATTTTTTTGTCGCCAGTCGCCTCGCCAACACCCATGTTTAGGGTGATCTTGGTGATCTTCGGAACTTCCATGACATTCCCGTAGCTGAACTGCTCCATGAGCTTGCCAACCACGACATCACGATAATGTTGCTGCAATCTTGCCATGACTTAAACCTGTCTCTCAGGCGTCCACGACTTCGTTCGTGGACTTGAAAAAACGCACCTTTTTGCCGTCTTCCAGCGTACGGACCCCAATCCGGTCACCCTCCTTGGTTTGCGGATTATACAGCATCACGTTGGATACATGGATGGACATTTCCTTCTCAATGATCCCGCCAGCCACTCCCGCATTGGGATTGGCCTTCTGATGCTTTTTTACCACGTTGACGTTTTCGACGACCACGCGATCCAATTCCGACACCACCTTCAATACGGTGCCACGTTTGCCGCTATCTTTTCCGGTAATGACGATCACATCATCACCTTTCTTGATCTTTTGCATGTCTATGCCTCCGCGCCTACAGCACTTCGGGTGCGAGGGAGATGATCTTCATGAACTTCTCACTGCGCAGTTCGCGGGTCACAGGCCCGAAAATACGAGTCCCGATGGGCTGATGCTGGTTGTTCAGCAGCACAGCAGCATTTCCATCGAAGCGAATCAGCGAGCCATCGGGACGACGAACGCCCTTGGCGGTGCGCACCACAACGGCATTGTACACTTCGCCCTTCTTGACCTTGCCGCGAGGAATCGCTTCCTTCACGCTGACCTTGATGATGTCGCCAATATTGGCATAACGGCGATGCGAACCGCCCAGTACTTTAATGCACTGCAGGCGGCGCGCCCCACTGTTGTCGGCGACATCCAGGATGGTTTGCATCTGGATCATGGCTCTATCCCACCAAAAACCGTACTGTAAATTCCAAATGAGCGGCCGGCTTAGCCAGCAGCCCGCTCCATAACCTTGACCAGGGTCCAAAACTTGGTCTTGGACATGGGTCGGCATTCCTGAATAGTGACCAGATCACCTTCCTGGCACTCATTGTTCTCGTCGTGAATGTGCAGCTTGGTCGACCGACGGATGTACTTGCCATACAGCGGGTGAGGCACCTTGCGCTCCACCAACACCGTGGCGCTCTTGTCCATCTTGTTGCTGACCACACGACCGGTGATGGTCCGGATTGCGATTGCTTCGTCACTCATGACGCATCACCTGCCCTTGTCTTTTCACTCATAATCGTCTTCACGCGCGCGATATTCCGCCGCACCTTCTTGACCTGGTCAGGACGGGACAATTGCCCGGTACCTTTCTGCATACGCAGGTTGAACTGTTCACGTAGCAGGCCTTCGAGTTCCTGCTGGAGATCAGCTACATTTTTGTCTCGCATGGTGTTCGCCTTCATCACATCACCTGTCGATTTACAAAGGCGACCTTGAAGGGAAGCTTGGCCGCGGCCAGGCGAAACGCCTCGCGTGCCACTTCCTCACCCACGCCTTCCATTTCATACAGCACGCGGCCGGGCTGGATCTTGGCGACCCAGTATTCCACGTTGCCCTTACCCTTGCCCATACGCACTTCAATAGGCTTTTTGGTAATCGGCACATCCGGGAACACGCGAATCCAGATCTTGCCACCGCGCTTGACGTGGCGGCTGATGGCACGACGTGCCGCCTCGATCTGGCGCGCCGTCAGCTGGCCACGAGAGATAGACTTGAGTCCGAACTCGCCGAAACTCACCTTGTCGCCCCGATTGGCCAAGCCCCGATTACGGGACTTCTGCTGCTTGCGGAACTTCGTTCTTTTGGGCTGTAACATACTTAACCGCTCCGTTACTTGGCCGCCGCTTTCTTGGCGGGCTCAGCTTCTGCAACTTGTTCGTCTCGATCCAGGATCTCGCCCTTGAATACCCATACCTTCACGCCGATCACGCCATAGGTGGTGTGGGCTTCATAGAAGCCGTAATCGATATCCGCGCGCAGCGTATGCAAGGGCACGCGACCTTCTCGATACCATTCGCTACGTGCGATTTCCGCGCCATTCAAGCGTCCGGCTACATTGATCTTGATGCCCTCGGCACCCAATCGCATGGCATTGGTTACGGCGCGCTTCATGGCGCGACGGAACATGATGCGGCGCTCCAGCTGCTGAGCGACACCCTCTGCGACCAGCTGGGCATCGGTCTCTGGCTTGCGGATTTCCTCGATGCTGATGTGCACCGGAATGCCCATCATCTTCGATACTTCCGCGCGCAGCTTGTCGATATCCTCACCCTTCTTGCCGATCACGATGCCGGGACGAGCCGTGTGAATGGTGATCAAGGCATTGCTGGCGGGCCGTTCGATCTGCACCCGGCTTACGGACGCGCGCGAGAGCCGCTCGCGGATGAATGCGCGCACCTTCAGATCAATATTCAGGTAGTCCGCGAAATTCCTGGAATCCGCATACCACTTGGAGGTCCAATCCTTGACGATGCCAAGGCGGATACCGGTCGGATGTACTTTTTGACCCATGCCGTTTTCTCTACGTTACATTCGTTCGTTTAGTCGGATGCCACGACGCCTTAGCGTTCGTCGACTGTCACAGTGATGTGACTGGTGCGCTTCAGGATACGGTTACCACGACCCTTGGCGCGCGCTTCGAAGCGCTTTAGCACCGGCCCTTCGTTTACAAAAACCTTGGCGATCTTCAATTCATCCACATCAGCCCCGGCATTGTGCTCGGCATTGGCGATAGCGGACTCCAGCACCTTGCGCATGATCTGCGCCGCCTTCTTGTTGCTGAAGGTCAGGGTTTCAAGGGCTCGTTCCACCGGCATGCCGCGCACCAGGTCTGCCACCAAGCGTACTTTCTGCGGAGAAATTCGCGCATGACTGAGTTTTGCACTGACTTCCATCATGGCTCTCCTTACTTCGCCTTCTTGTCGGCCGCATGGCCCTTGAAGGTACGGGTAGCCGCAAATTCACCCAGCTTGTGGCCCACCATGTTTTCGTTGATCAGCACCGGTACATGCTGTCGACCGTTATGAACCGCAATGGTCAGCCCAACCATGTCGGGCAGGATCATGGAGCGGCGCGACCAGGTCTTGATCGGCTTGCGACTGTTGGTGCTGACGGCTTCATCCACCTTCTTCATCAGATGGTGGTCGATGAATGGGCCTTTTTTGACTGAACGCGGCACTGTATATAACCTCTATCGATTACTTCTGATTGCGACGACGCACAATCATATTATCGGTTCGCTTGTTACTGCGGGTCTTGTAACCTTTGGTGGGTGTACCCCAGGGCGACACAGGATGACGACCACCGGAGGTACGGCCTTCACCGCCACCGTGGGGATGATCCACCGGGTTCATGGCTACACCACGCACCGTCGGGCGCACACCGCGCCAGCGCTTGGCACCAGCCTTGCCCAGGGAACGCAGGTTGTGTTCGGCATTGCCCACTTCCCCAATCGTTGCCCGGCAGTCGGATGGTACCTTGCGCATTTCACCGGAACGCAGACGCAGGGTCGCGTGATCATCCTGGCGTGCCACCAGCTGCACACCGGCGCCGGCGCTACGGGCAATCTGGCCACCCTTGCCCGGCTTCATTTCCACGTTGTGCACCAGCGAACCCACCGGAATATTGCGCAACGGCATGGCATTACCCGCCTTGATGGGCGCAGCGCTGCCGTTCTGGATCTCGGCGCCGACTTCCAGACCCTTGGGGGCCAGGATATAGCGACGCTCGCCATCCGCGTACAGTAGGAGTGCGATATTCGCGCTGCGATTCGGATCATATTCGAGCCGTTCCACGCGCGCGGGAATACCATCCTTGTTCCGCTTGAAGTCAATCACGCGGTAATGCTGTTTATGCCCACCACCCTGGTGACGGGTAGTGATGCGGCCGGCATTGTTGCGG
>JAIVHA010000057.1 GCA_020201295.1 Lysobacteraceae bacterium
CCCGCCGGCCAGGTTGTCCAGCACGGACTTTTCCTCCTCCAGCTGGGCGCGCAGCTGGTCGAAATAGGCGACTTCCAGTTTGGTGCCCAGGTGGATCTTGCCGCGGGTGGGGACGAGCTGGCCCAGCAGCAGGCGCAGCAGGGTGGTCTTGCCCACGCCGTTGGGGCCGATGATGCCGATGCGGTCGCCGCGCTGGATGATGGTGGAGAAATCACGCACGATCCACTGCTCGTCGTAGCGGTAGGAGACCTGTTCGGCCTCCACCACCAGCTTGCCGGAACGCTCCGCCTCCTGGGCCTGCATGTGCACATTACCGAGGCGCGCCTGGCGCGCCTGGCGTTCCTGGCGCATGGCCTCGAGGGCGCGTACCCGGCCCTCGTTGCGGGTACGCCGTGCCTTGATGCCCTGGCGGATCCAGACCTCTTCCTGGGCCAGCTTCTTGTCGAATTCGGCGTTGAGTTTTTCCTCGGCGTCGAGCATGGCCTGCTTGCGCTCCAGGTAGCTGCGGTAGTCGCAGGGCCAGTCGGTGAGCTGGCCGCGTTCCAGGTCGAGGATGCGGGTGGCCAGGCGCTGCAGGAACATGCGGTCATGGGTGACGAACAGCAGCGCGCCACGGAAGCCGAGCAGGAATTCCTCCAGCCAGGTGATGGAATCGATGTCCAGGTGGTTGGTGGGCTCGTCCAGCAACAGCAGGTCCGGCTGATCCACCAGGGCGCGGGCCAGCAACACCCGCCGCTTGAGCCCGCCGGACAAGTCATCGAAGGACAGGTCGGCGTCCAGCTGCAGGCGCGACAGCACGGTTTCCACCCGCTGCTGCAGCTGCCAGCCGTCCGCCGCCTCCAGTTCATGCTGGACCTGTTCCAACTCATCGAGCAGGGCGGCGTCGCCGCCCTCGGCCAGGCGCAGGCCGAGCTCGTGGTAGCGGTGCAGCAGCTGGCCCACGCCCCCCAGGCCGCCGGCCACCACATCGAAGACGCTGCCGTGCAGGCCCTGGGGCACCTCCTGGCTCAGGCGGGTGACACGCAGGTTCTGGGTGCGTTCCAGGGTGCCGCTGTCCGGCTGCAGCTCACCGGCGATGATCTTCATCAGGGTGGACTTGCCGGCGCCGTTGCGCCCCACCAGGCACAGCCGCTCACCGGCCTCGATCTGGAGCTGGACCTGGTTCAGGAGCGGGGGACCGCCGAAGCCGAGGCTGACGTCGCGCAAGCGCAGTAATGCCATGGAGATTCCGTTATCGGGTTAAAGGGGCAAAAGGCCGGCTGGGCAGGCTCCAGCAGTCCAGCCTCGATCCGGCGGCGTCATATATGGCCACGGAAGCACACGGAATACACGCAAAGTCGGTACCGGGCAGCATTGCAATTCCGTGTATTTCCGTGTGGTTCCGTGGCCATTTCCAGGATCCCGGCCAGGCAACCGGTAGTGGGGCGGCAGTTTAGGAGTTCGCGGGGCGGGCGGCAAGGCCCGGGCGATGGCCAAAACTGCAGACGGGTTCACATTCGGCCGCTACCTGTTCTAGGATAATCGCCGTCACAGGGATTTGATGAGGACAGACCCATGATCCTAGAAACCTCAGTTGACCGCTTCCGGGGTCTTGGAAAGTCCGATGAATACAGTGTTTTGTACCTTCGATAGCGTTCACCTCGAGGGTGAGCGCGCTACGCACCCGAGTGCACGGTTTTCGAGCCGCCTGGCGGCGTTGCTCCTCGTTGCAGGGGGTGGCCATGCGCATCAAAGCGCCTTGCCAGCCAACTCGAAAACCGCACACTCGGGCACGTTCAACTGAGGTTACTAGGATGATGGAACTGCACACCCGCTACCGGCAAGCCACCATTTTCGACCAGCTCTGGCTGGCCCTGGCCCGTGGCCTGCGGCGTCCCGCCTGGCTGCAGGGACGGCGGGCCTGGGGCTGGGCCTTCGGCCTGCTGGCCGGTCTGTTCGGTGTCATCGGCGCCGCCTTCCTGCTCGATGCCCTGGCCCCCATGGCCGGGAATAGCGCCCTGGCCTCCCTGGGCAGCGCCCTGCTGTCGCTGGGCGTGTTTCGTCATTTCGCCCGCTGCGCCCTGCCCTTGTTACAGCCCCATGGCGCGCGCCACCGGGTGGTGCCCCGGGTACGGGCGGGGGAGGGTTCCGCCCGTCCGGTACCGGTTCCCGGGGTGGAGCGGCCCACGGCCGGGGTTCCCGCCGCTGCCGCGACCCCGGCCCGCATCCGGCCCGTTTCCACCCTGTCCGCCGCCGAGCGTCGCGCCTACCTGGCCGGCTTGCGGTGCGCCGGCGTGAATGTGAGTATCGCCCGGGCCCTGGTGAGTGCCGGCTACCTGTCCGCGGCGGCGGTGGAGCGGGCGAGCGATGCGCAGATCCTCGCCATTCGCGGCGTGGGGCCGGCCACCCTCAGGAAGATCCGGGCCTCCTAAGTACTCCTGCAATCTGCAATTGACGTATTGTCATGGCCACGGAAGCACACGGAACCACACGGAAAGATTGCATTTCTGCCAATGGAAGCCACTTGTAGGAGCGGCCTCTGGCCGCGAACCCAGTGTGGTACCCCGGGCATTCGCGGCCAGAGGCCGCTCCTACGGGCGCCTTGCATTACGACGTAAATATTTTCCGTGTTATTCCGTGTGCTTCCGTGGCCATAAAGGCTGTCAGGCGTACGCATGCGGTGAGAAATGCTGGCTAGCCTGATCCACCCCTTTTCCCCCGACCATGGGCCCGCGCCAGGGCTTCCATGGCACTGTTGATCTCCTGCAGCTTGCGGGTGTCGCCACCCCGGTCCGGGTGGTGCTCCATGGCCAGCTTGCGGTAGCGTTCGCGGGCCTGTTCGTAGTCGGCATCGGCCTCCAGGCCGAGCACCCGCAGGGCCGCGCTTCTTTGCTCCAGCCCCTGCATGCGCACCCAGAAACGGCCCAGCATGTCATCCACATCGGCGGCGCTGGTGGCGTGCAGGTTGCCAAGGTCCAGGTAGTACTCCCGCAGGGGATCGCCGAGTCCGGGCAGCGCGCTGCCTCCCGACCGGTAGGGATGCAGGCGGATGCACAGGGGATTGATTTCCAGGCGCGCGCGTTGCTCGGTGTGACAGCGGTCGCGCAGGCGGTAGAGCAGGTGGAACAGGCGGAAATGTTGCTGGAACAGGCGGTGATCGGCCGGGTCGTCGTCCGTGCCGTGGGTGACGGCGTGGCCTTCTTCGCGCAGGGCTTGCAGCAGTTCGAATTCGCTGATGCCCTCGGGGTGCCTTTCCAGGCGGGCCAGCAGATCCTCCTCGAGGGCCTCCAGCGATTCTGGCGCGGATCCTTCCAGGTCCTGGTAGGCCTCGGGCACGAAGCGCGGCGTGCAGATCGCGTAGAACCGCAGTTCGTCCGCGCCCGTGTTAGTGATGCGCTGGGCCATGCCCGGCGGAATCAGCACTACACTCCCTGGCCCCACTTCCTGGGGCGGGGCTTCCCCCGCTTCCACCTGGCCCTGGCCACTGATGACCAGGTAGCGCTCGCTGATGTCGCGCAGCCGGTGCCAGCGGGTGGTGTCGCCGGGCGCCACGCGCGCGCGGGCGATGGAACAGGCGGGATCGAGGGCCTGGTTCCAGCTTTCCAGGATATGGCAGCCCTCGTCGAAGAAGTATTCCTGCTCGGGATCGGGATGGTGGATGATGGGTTTCATGGTCCTCACCTTACGCGGCGTGTGCGTACGGCTGCAAGCCGGGGTGTTGGCGGGCGCGTTGCGTCGCTACTATGGTCAGCATCAGGCACGATTCCCCGTAGGAGCGGGCTCTGCCCGCGAACAGGCCGTTGCTGGCAGCTTCGCGGGCAGAGTCCGCTCCTTACGGGGGTATGATCACCATGCCGTGCCCCTCGACCGACAGGAGTCCCCCCATGACCCAGACCGCCCCCTATTCCATCCACGCCCTCGAGCTGGGACCGATGGAAAATTTCATCTACCTCATCGAGGATCGTGCCAGCGGCCGTGCCGCGGTGGTGGATCCTGCCTGGGACGTCCCCGCCATCCTGGAACTGGCGCGGGAGCGGGGGGTACGCATCACCGATGTGTTGCTCACCCACAGCCATCATGATCACATCAACGGTCTGGAGGCCCTGTTGGCCAGCGCCGATGCCCAGTTGCATCTGCTCAAGCCCGAGGCCCGCTTCTGGGGTGCCGAGCTGGAACTGCCCAGCCTGCATCATGGCGGTGATCTCATTCGCCTCGGAGAGACGGAGATCGAGGTGCTGCACACCCCCGGGCACACCCCGGGTTCGGCCTGCTACCGCATGGGCGACGATGTGATCACCGGCGATACCCTGTTCGTGTTCGGCTGCGGCCGCTGCGACCTGCACGGCGGCGATCCCGAACAGATGTACCAGACCCTCAAACGCATGACCCGGGACCTGCCCGGCCAGGCCCTGATCCATCCCGGCCATAACTATTCCGTGAAGACCAGCTCCACCCTCGAGGAGCAAGTGGAAGGCAACCCCTTCCTGCATTTCGACCAGCTCGACCGC
>JAIVHA010000058.1 GCA_020201295.1 Lysobacteraceae bacterium
GTCATCGTCTTCGCGCTGCAGCAGTTTCACCGGGAGATAGTGCAGCTCGGGCGCGCACCAGATGGCGGTGTAGCGTTTGTTGTCGTCCCGCAGTCGTTCCAGTTTCAGGGTGTCGAAACTGCCGGCGGGGGTGTTGACGGTCTCCTCGCCGACCACCTTGAAGCGGTAGGTCTTGAGTTTGCCGCCGTCGGCGATGGCATATTCCACATCCCGTTTTCCCCGTGCCAGGTCCTGCATCAGCGCCAGGGTGACCACCATCTTGTCCAGGGCGTCGGGGGGGATGTCCATCACCCAGGGATGACCGGCTACACGGTTTTCCACCTGCAGGGCATCCCAATCGAAGATGAGTTCGGCGTTGCGATCGCTGCGCCCGCCCGTGCGCCGGTAGAGGTATTGCATGGGGCGGATCCGTTCCTGGTGCCAGGCCCATTGGCTGCGCTCCTCGACCCGGTCCTTACGAAACCAGGCGGCGATGCCCACCGGTTTGCTGCGTGATTCGTACAGGTACGCATCCCCCTGCTGGCGCAGACGGTAGACGGCCTCGCCGACGCGGATATCTTCATAGCGCAGGGTGTACTGCACCTCGAATTCCGGCAGGGGCGCGGCCACCACGCAGGCGGTGGCCAGCGCGAGCAGCAATATTCCCACCAGTCTATGGAATGCTTTGCAGGTCATGATCCAGTAGTAGCGGTGTTTCCAGTGGTTTGCCATCGAGCCACACGCGGTGCTCCCGCCAGCGGATGCGGCCGCTGGCGATCAGCTCCACGGCGGCGGGGTAGAGACGGTGTTCCTCTTTGAGGACCCGCACCGCCAGGAGTTCCTCCGTATCGCCCGGGTGCACGGCCACCCGCGCCTGCAGGATCACCGGTCCACCATCCAGTTCCTCGGTGACGTAGTGCACACTGGCACCGTGTTCGGTCACGCCTTCCTGCAAGGCGCGTGCATGGGTATCGAGGCCGCGAAAGCGCGGCAACAGGGACGGATGGATATTGATCAGCCGGCCCTCGTAGTGGCGCACGAAGGCGGGCGTGAGGATGCGCATGAAGCCCGCCAGCACCACCAGCGCGGGAGCATGGGCGTCGATGGCGATCCGCAGGGCCGTATCATAGGATTCCCGATCTTCATATTCACGGTGATCCACCACCGCGGTGGAAATCCCGGCCTGGTCGGCCATGGCCAGGCCCGCGGCCCCGGGGCGGTTGCTGATGACGGCACGGATGACGGCATTCAGCCGGCCGGCCTGGATGGCGTGCAACAGGGCCTGGAAATTGCTGCCACGGCCGGACAGCAGCACCACCAGCGGCAGCGGGGAAGAGGGGGGAGTGGGCATGGCGGGTACCAGGGCCGGGCGTGGCGTCAGCGTTCCGTGAAGCGCACCTGGGCCGCTCCCTCGCCGGCTTCGATGTGGCCCAGCCGCCAGGCGTCTTCGCCCAGTTCCTTGAGGCGGTCCAGGGCGCGGTCGGCCTGTTCGGCGGGCACGCACAGCACCATGCCTGTACGCGGCTGCCATCGATGATGCGGTCCTTCTCCACCACACCGACACAGAAGCCGGCCAGGTCGTAGTCACCGCCGGCATACATGCCGGGCATCTCCGCCGTCTCGCCACCCACCAGCGCCGCGCCGGCCAACTCGCAGCCGCGCGCGATACCCTGGATCACGGCACTGGCCACCTCCACGTCCAGGTGGCCGGTGGCGTAGTAGTCCAGGAAGAACAGCGGCTCGGCGCCGGCCACGGCGATGTCGTTGGCGCACATGGCCACCAGGTCGATGCCGATGCCGTCGTGACGACCGGTCTCGATAGCCAGCTTGAGCTTGGTGCCCACCCCGTCCGTGCCCGATACCAGCACCGGCTGGCGGTAGCGGTCCAGGGGCAGCTCGAACAGGGCGCCGAAGCCGCCCAGGCCGCCCAGCACCCCGGGGCGGTGGGTACGCGCCACGGCGGGCTTGATGCGTTCGATCAGGGCATTGCCGGCGTCGATGTCGACGCCCGCGGCGCGGTAACTCAGGGAATCGGGGGATTTGGGGCCAGGCACGGTGGATGCGATCTCGGGTTGGTGGGAAAGGGATTGAGGGGCGTATGGTAGCCACCCCGTCGGCGGGGGTAAACCCGTTGGCTTCCGCTCATTGGTGGCCGACGGGGTGTGGTATGGTACAGCCGTTTCACTCGGGGCTGAAGGAACCATACGCGTGTTGGACCGGCAAATGAATCGAATCTGGCGTCGCCTGTGGGTGGCTGCCTGCCTGTGCTTGGCCGGCCCCGGTACGGTACTGGCGGCGGTGCTGCCGCTCTACGAGGCCGAGGTGTCGGTGCTGGACCAGTCCGTGGCGGCGCGCGGTCCGGCCCTGCGCGAGGCCCTGACCGAGGTGCTGATTCGGGTCAGCGGCGACCGGGCCATCGCCCACCAACCGGGTGCGACGGCCCTGCTCTCCCAGCCGGATGTCTATCTGCAGCAGTTCGGCTACCGGCCAGCCCCGGCCGATGCCCGCGGTACGGATGAACCCTGGCGCCTGCGGGTGCGTTTCGATGGTGCCGGCCTGGAACGCGCACTGCGGGAGCGTGGCCTGCCCTACTGGGGTGATGAGCGGCCCGAGATCCTGGTCTGGCTGGCGGTGGAGGAGCGTGGCCGGCGCCAATTGCTGGGTGAAGCGGATGTGGGCGAGGTCAAGGACCGGCTGGTGAGCGTGGCGCGGCGCCGGGGCTTGCCGCTGATCTTCCCCTTGATGGACGATGCAGGACAATGAACAGCGCTGGAGCGGCAGCGATACCAGCCAGGGCGCCCTGGTCGCGGAAGGCATGGAACGGGTCGCGGACGAACTGGCCGCCCGCTTCGCGGTGCTGGATACCGGCGGTGATGGCGCCCGCTTGCGGATCTCCGTGACGGGTGTGACGGATACCGGGGACTACGTGCGCCTGAACCGTTATTTCGCCAGCTTGTCCGCGATCCGATCCGCGCGCCTGCAGACCCTGGCCGAGGATCGTGCCGAATATCTGCTGCAACTCCAGGGTGATGTGGCGAGCCTGGAACGGGCGCTGACCCTCGGCTCGGTGCTGCGCCCCGATCCGGATGCCGGCACCCGGCATTATCGCCTGCAACCGTGAACCGGCGCGATATTCCCAACCTGATCACCTGGCTGCGCATCCTGATGGTGACGCCCTTCGTCTGGCTGTTGCTGGAGGAGCGCCATTTCGACGCCCTGGTGCTGTTCTTCATTGCCGGTTTTTCCGACGGCCTGGACGGCTTTCTGGCCAAGCGCTACGGCTGGACCAGCCGCCTCGGCGGCCTGCTCGATCCGTTGGCCGACAAACTGCTGCTGGTGAGCGCCTTCGTCACGCTCGGCTACCTGGAACTGTTGCCCGTTTACCTGGTGGCCCTGGTATTGCTGCGTGACCTGGTGATCGTGTCCGGTGCCATTGCCTACCATTTTCGCGTGGCGCCGCTGGACGCCGATCCGAGTTGGGTGAGCAAGGTGAACACAGTGTTGCAGATCGCCCTGGTGCTGCTGGTGGTCTTCAACCAGGTCCATGCCCTGCTGGGTCCCTTCTGGATGCTGATGCTGGAGACCATGGTGGTGCTTGCCACCGTCTGGAGTGGTCTGGATTATGTCTGGACCTGGAGTCAGCGTGCCCGTCGGCACCAGGGGGCAAAGGAGTGACAGGATGACGGAAGCACGCAGTTGGTTCTGGCTGGGGACGCTGCTGATCAGTGGCTGGTTGATCTACCTGCTGGCCCCGGTATTGACTCCTTTCCTGGTCGCGGCGCTGATCGCCTACCTGGGCAGCCCCCTGGTGGAACGGCTGCAGGGGGCACGGCTGTCGCGCACCAGCGCCGTGGTGCTGGTGTTTGTCCTGTTTACCCTGGCCGTGCTGATCCTGATGCTGTTCCTGGTGCCGCTGCTGGTGAAGCAGATCGAGGCGGCGCTGGTCGTGCAGCTGCCGCGCACCCTGGAGTGGCTGCAGGGTACGGCCCTGCCTTTTCTCGGCGGCCTGGCGGGAGTGGAAACCGAGACCCTGTTCGACATCGAGCAGCTGAAGGAATCGTTGACCGCCCACTGGCGTGAGGCGGGCGGCCTGGCGGCGCGGGTGCTGGAGTCCGTGACGCGTTCCGGGCTGGCGCTGTTCGGTTGGCTGGTCAACCTGGTGCTGATTCCCGTGGTCGCCTTCTATCTGTTGCGTGACTGGCAGTGGCTCATCGGGCGCATCGACCAGATGTTGCCGCGCGATTGGGCGCCCACCATCCGCCTGCTGGCCGGTGAATCCGATACGGTGCTGGGTGCCTTCCTGCGTGGCCAGTTGCTGGTCATGCTGGCCCTGGGGCTGGTCTATACCCTGGGCCTCTGGATCCTGGGGCTCGAGCTGGCGCTGCTGATCGGCTTGTTGGCGGGCCTGGTGAGTTTCGTGCCCTACCTGGGTTTCACCATTGGTGTCCTGGCCGCCCTGCTGGCGGGCTGGTTCCAGTTCCAGGAATTCATGCCTTTGTTGTGGGTGGTGGTGGTGTTTGGACTGGGGCAGTTGCTGGAAAGCCTGGTGCTGACCCCGAAACTGGTCGGAGACTGCATCGGTCTGCATCCCGTGGCGGTGATCTTCGCCGTCATGGCCGGTGGCCAGCTGTTCGGCTTCGTCGGTGTGCTGTTGGCCCTGCCGGTGGCCTCGGTGGTGATGGTCTTGCTGCGTTACGCCTACCGGCAATACCTCGACAGCGACGTATACGAAGGCAAGGAGTGAGCGCCGTGCATCCGCAACTGCCCCTGGGGCTGCGGTTGGGCGATCATGCGCGGTTCCGGAATTTTTTCGCGGGCCCCAACGCCGAAGTGCTCGCGGCCCTGCGTGTCTTGGCGGAGGCCGGCGCGCGCATGGTCTACTGCAGTGGCGCGCCCGGCACGGGCAAATCCCATTTGCTGCAGGCCACCTGTGCCGCGGCACGCGAACAGGGGCGCACGGCCTGGTACCTGCCCCTGGAGCCACAGCTGTCGCCGGCGGTGCTGGAAGGCCTGGAACAGCAGGAGGTGCTGTGCCTGGACGACCTGCAGCGGGTGGCGGGCCATGCTGCCTGGGAGGAAGCCCTGTTCCACCTCTACAATCGGGTGCGTGAACAGGAGGGAGTGCTGCTGGTGGCGGGCGACGGCCGCCCGGAGGAACTGGGCCTGGCACTGCCGGACCTGGTGTCGCGCCTGCACTGGGGTCTGCTGTACCGCCTGCGGGAACTCGATGATGCCGAGCGCCTGGCGGCCCTGCAGTTGCGCGCCGCCAGTCGCGGCCTCGACCTGCCTGTCGAAACCGGCGACTATCTGCTGCGCCGCTGTCCCCGTGACCTGCCGGCGCTTTTCGAGTTGCTGGATCGGCTCGATCTGGCCTCTCTCGCGGCCCAGCGGCGGCTCACCATTCCCTTCGTGCGCGCGGTCCTGCTCCCGGGTAATCCCGGTTATTAAACCCTGCATTGACAAAGCCTCACGTCCCGTTGGCAGGTGTCGGCCGCATGGACGCGGCCGTCAAGCCTACAGGGATGTATTCATGGCGTCCTGCCAACGGGACGTGAGGCTTTGTCAATGTCCACCTTAGTAACCCTTCACTCGAGGGCTTCCCGGGCCTTGCGCAAGCGCGCGCAAGTACGCACATAGAGAATGCCTCCCGTGAACCACAGGAAGCTGAACAGCACTTCCAGCAGTCCATAGGCGCGATCCTCCGGCGTACTCCAGGCCTCCACCGCGCCGTGGGTGAAATAGAACAACGCCAGAAACAGGCTCCAGCCCACGGTATAGGGGCGGCCGTGCAGCAGGCCGCGCAAGGGGAATAGCAACGGCGTGCACAAGAAGATCAGCACGAAGGCGGCCGGCAGGTGCAGGGAAGGACTGAGCCAGCCATACCAGGCCACCAGCAGCAGGAAGGTGCCGAAGTAGCCACCCAGGGTCAGGACCAGGTGACATAGGGCGCGCCCTCGGCGGGGATGCTGTCCTCGGTGGCTTCGCATACGGTGGATACGGCCGGCACGGTGCGCAAGCGTGCCTGCATACCCGGTACTTGCTCGATGCCGCGCGCGATGAGCTGGGCCATCTCCCGGGTGGCACCGTGGCGGCTGTAGTACAGGACCAGGACATCGGCCATCAGAGGATCTCCAGTACGTTTTCCGGCGGGCGGCCCAGGGCCGCCTTGCGCTGGGTGAGCAGGATGGGACGTTCGATGAGTTGCGGGTGGTCCACCATGGCCTGGATCAGCGCCTCGCGGCTCAGGGTCGGGTCGTCCAGGCCCAGTTGCTGGTATTCGGCTTCGCCGGTGCGCAGGAGTTCCCGGGGTTCACGGCCCAGCAGTTCTAGAATCCGTTCCAGCTCCGTGGCCGTGGGCGGGGTCTTGAGATACTCGACGACCTCGGGTTCCAGGCCCTGTGCGCGCAGCAATTCCAGGGCCTGGCGCGATTTGGAGCAGCGCGGGTTGTGGTACAGGATAGCGGCGGGTCTGGCCATGTTCGTGTCCTCTCTGGTGATGGCGGTGTGGCGGCAGTCCCGCGGGGTCATTGTCCCAAAAGCCGGGCGCCGGCGTCCATGGCCCCCCTGCCTTGACGGTACCCGGGGCCGGTGCTACGGTTGGCGCTTGCCGAACCTGTTAGGATCGGGCCGGATCGTATCCGGGCCGAGGCCGAGCCTAGATGCCGAGCATTCGCACCCTGCCACTTCGCAACCTACTCCTGGGTATTATTTTCGCACTGACCGCCTGCGTGAGTGCGCCCGTTCAGGAAATGAGCGATGCCCGCCAGGCCATTCAGGCCGCCCACGCGGCCGGTGCCGAGCGCGTGGCCCGGGATACCTTGCTTTCCGCTCGCGCGCTGCTCGAACAGGCCGAGCGGGAGCTGGAGTCCGGCCGCTATCGGGAGGCGCGTCGTAACGCCCGGGGGGCGCGCGCACAGGCTGTGCTGGCCCGCGAGCAGGCGGAAAAGACACCGCCACAGGATTCGGAGGGAATGTAGAAGGGGGTTGTTGCGTCTAGTAATCCCGAAGGTCTTTCCCGGGCCATGGGCCAGCTTGACCGCCCTTGCACCCGGGTGTTAGGTTCGCAGGACCGGGCCTGGTTCCGAAGTCCGAATATAGTAAGAAACGCCAAGAAAAACATGTTCTTTTGACCACCAGCAGCGGAGTTGATTCCATGACTAATCCCTTTTGCCGTAAGCACCTTCTGATGATGGCTCTCACCCTGGGAGTGGCCGCGGGCTGCGCTACGACTCCGCCGGAGCCGACCGTTGCACCCCAGTCGCAGACCGCTACCGCGGCATCCCAGATGATTGCCGATGCCAAGGCCGCGATCGCTGAGGCCAAGTCCCTGAAGTGGATCTGGCGTGACACCGAGAAGTTCCTGGCCAGCGCCGAGAAGGCCGCCTCGGACGGTGACCATGACACAGCCCTGAAAATGGCCACCAAGGCCCGCAACGAGGCACAGCTGGCCGTCAACCAGTACTACCTGGAAAAGGCCAAGGTGATGATGGCCAAGACCGAGGGCGCCAGCGGCCTGAGCTCCGAGCAGAACTCCACCCTGCGGGCTGCCTCCGCGGCCATTGCCAATGGCGAGGGCCGCAAGGCCTACGACCTGCTCACCGGCCTGACGGCGGAACTGCGTGGCAGCATGACGCAGTACACCGTGGTGACCGGTGACAGCCTGTGGACGATCTCCGGACGTTCCGATGTTTACAACAACCCTTACCAGTGGCCGCTGATCTACAAGACCAACCGTGACAAGATCAGCGATGCCGATCTGATCCATCCCGGCCAGCGGTTCAGTGTGGATCAGAACCCCTCCGCGTCCGATGTGAGTGCCGCCGTGAACCATGCCCGTAACCGCGGCGCCTGGTCCATGGGCGTGGTGGAAGAAAGTGACCGCGAGTACCTGGGTGGCAGCGTAACCCTGCGCTGATCCAGCCGTGTCCCGTAGTGAAAAAGGACCCGCAAGGGTCCTTTTTCATTGGTGTGCGGGGCAGGACGCGCCTACAGCGGTTCGAACCGGAACCGTTCGAAACCGCTGCCGCTCTCCAGCAGCTTGACGCAGCGGACCTGTTCGCGGCGCCCGCCCTGTACCAGCTCCAGGTGACGACCCGCCGCGAACAGTCCCGGCGGGGTGATGAGCATGTGCCAAAGACGTTCGGTCTGGCCCAGGTCGGTGCGCAGGGCGGGGTGGTATTCGTCTCCGCCTTGTCCCGGTTGCCGGCTGCGTACCGCCAGGGGCACGGGTTCGCGGGCCAGGTACTGGGCGCCGAGCTCGAAGCCATGGGTTTCCGCGCGCAGCCAGCGCAGGCTGGCGACGAACCAGATGCCCGGTTCCTCGTTGCCGCGTGTCTGGCTGCGGATGCCGACCAGTTGGCCTACCCGTGGGGCGTTCTCCAGCGTGCTTCCGCACTGCAGGCCAATCCCGCCGGCGCCGCGATTCACTACCCGGCAGGGCAGACTGGGGAATTCCGCCTCCCGGGACGGGTCCCATTGGGCCAGTTGCGCGCCGAGGTCGATCTCCCCATCGCGTTCATCACCGGGTTCCTGATAGGCGTGACGGTCGAAGGCGAGACCGCGGTTGAGATGACAGAAGCTGGCTTCCAGACCGATCACCAGTTCCGCGTCTGCCTGCGGCATGCTGCGTTCCGCCTTGCGTTCCACCTGCTGTTGCCAGCCCAGTAGCAGCCGCTCCAGGATGTGCTGCGCACTATTCGCCCGTACCCGTTCGCTCATGCCCAGTTCGGTCGGTGCTCCATGGTTGCGCAGCTGATCGACGTGCTGCCGGACGGTCTGCCGCAGAACCCTGAGATCCAGCCCCAGTCCATGCCGATAGCCATCGGCCTGGGGGTTGGTGGCCGGCAGGTAGAGGCACGTATCCCGCTCGTCATCCTTCCAGGGCTCCAGTCGGGCCAGCCGGGCATGCCGGCGCAGGTAGCGCCAAACCTCCCAGAGTCCACCCGCGGGCAGTTGGAAGGGATCCCCCACCTTGAGCAGCGCCACTTCCAGGAAGGCCTGTTCGATACTGGTGGTATCGCCGCGCTGACCGGACAGCGGGATCTGCTGGCAGCCGGCCTGGCGGGCGTGGCGATAGAGTTGGTCGATTTCGGTCCACAGGCTGGCGGCTGGGCGCTGGTAGCCGGCATAGCGGTGTTTGAGCTGCTGGCCCAGGTACTGGATGGCCTGCAGCAGGGTGCGCTGGCGGACCTTGGCGCCCCCGAACAGGCGATGTTCTCCCAGGCTGTCCTGGACGGCGATCTTGTAGCCGAAGGCAAGACCCTGGCAGCAGCGTTCCAGGGCGGTGGCGACCGCATCCTGTTCCGCGGCCGGGATGCGGGCCTCCGGGGTTGCCAGCAGGGCATCGAACAGGCGCCAGTAGGCGATGGCGAGCAGGTCCAGCAGCTCCAGGCGCTGGTTGGCCGGCAGAGGCTGTCGATTGAGCTGCTGCAGCTGTTCCCGCACTTGCCGGGCCGCCAGCTCCGGGGCGAGGCAGGGGAGGGCATCCACCCATTCCCGCAGGGCGCGGGGGCGGATTTCCACGGCGGGATCGAGCTGGGCGTGCTGGGCAGGGATGGTGAGTTTCAAGATACCGGTTTCTTGTAGTGCATGCTGCTGATCATACTATTTTCGTACCGCCTGAAACCAGGCCTGGCAGGGCCGCGATGCGCTGGCGCCATTCCCGCGGGCCGGACGCATGCACCGATACCCCGCGGCTGTCCACGGCCACGGTTACCGGCATGTCCTCCACCTCGAACTCGTAGATCGCCTCCATGCCCAGCTCCGGGAAGGCCACTACCCGCGCCGCGCGAATGGCGCGCGACACCAGGTAGGCGGCGCCGCCGGTGGCGATCAGGTAGACCGGCGGGTCCCACCGCCTCGTCCCGCACCGGGTCCACCGGGCCCACGTAGTAAATAAAGCGGTTATGGAAATCCAGCCCGGCCGGCAGAGGCTCGCCACGGGCGAGCAGGTCCACGATGCGCTTGTGGGCGGCATCGCGGCCGGTGAGCAGGCGGCCGCTGAGCAGCAGGGTCTCGCCAGGCTGCCAGTCCTGCAGGGAGCTCCTGTCCAGCGAATCCAGGTTCACCCGCCGTGCCCCGGCCCCCGGTTCCCAGTCGAGCCTGGGCCAGTCCGCCAGGCGCGGCGGATCGAGCCGGGCGGGTCCGCTGCCATCGAGCTGGAAATGCACATGGCGGGTGGCGGCGCAGTTGGGGATGAGGGCCACGGGCTTGGAGGCCGCATGGGTGGGATAGTCGCGAATCTTGACGTCCAGCACCGTGGTCAACCCGCCCAGGCCCTGGGCGCCGATGCCCAGGGCGTTGACCTTGTCGTGGAGTTCCAGGCGCA
>JAIVHA010000207.1 GCA_020201295.1 Lysobacteraceae bacterium
TGGCGATTTTAGGCTGGCAGCCCAATGTCACGGCTCAACCATTATGATTTTATTTGTTTTTTTTATTTTACGCTGAATTGGCATGGAATTCGCTTATCATATTCGACAAGCCCATCAGGTAAAACACTATGGCCACACCGCTATCCCACATCGAGGCAGATTCTGGCGACGCATCCAACCTGTACCGGGTTGCAGGCACCAGCGCGGCAACCATGCAACTGGCCCTGGGGCTGAGCCGGGCACTGCAGACCAGCCTGGATCCGACCCGCCTGGTGGACCTGTTCAGCGATCACATGCAGGGCTTCGTGAGCCATGATGGCATGCTGTACCGCAACGATGCCCTGGATATCCAACACCGCCTTGGCGGCCAGGGGCGGCATCGCTGCACCTACAGCCTGAACATCGGCGACGAACCCCTGGGTGAACTGGTGTTTTGCCGCGGACGGAAATTCAGCGCGGCGGAAACCGCGCTGATGGAGGATTACCTCTGCTACCTGCTCTACCCGCTGCGTAATGCCCTGCTCTACCAGACGGCATTGAACATGGCCCAGAAGGATCCGCTCACCGGTGTATACAACCGCGGCGCCATGGACGAAGCCCTGCGCCGGGAAATCGGTTTTTCACGCCGCCAGTCGTGCAGCCTGTCGCTGGTGATCCTGGACATCGACCTGTTTAAAAGCATCAATGACGACTATGGCCACATCATCGGTGATTGCGTGCTGAAGGCCGTGGCGAACAGTATCCAGAACTGCATGCGCAGCGCCGACCAGCTGTTCCGCTACGGCGGCGAGGAATTCGTGGTGCTGATGCGCGACACGGACGCCAAAGGGGCCTGCCTGCTGGCCGAGCGCATCCGCAAGGCCGTGGAAAGCCTGCCCTGCCATTGCTCCGGCGCGGATATACCGGTGACCATCAGCGCCGGGGTCAGCACCCTGGTCGAACAAGACACCCCGCTCGCCCTGTTCGACCAGGCCGACCAGGCCCTGTACCTGGCCAAGCAGGAAGGCCGCAACCAGGTGCGCTGCGCGAGCAAGGATCTATAATCTATAAAGGGTGTCGGGCTTCAGCCCGACTCCTGCGCTTGCCAGGCACAACCCCGTGCCAGCACGCATTCCGCGCACCGCGGTCGCGTGCGACAGATGTCCTTGCCATGCTGCACGATCAGGGCGTGGTATTCATTGAACAAGGCCACGTCCGGCCCCAGTTCCTGCTCAAAGTGAGCGCGCAGATCCTCGTAGCCCATCCCATCCTCCACCAGCCCCAGCCGGGAAAAGATGCGCCGCGTGTAGGCATCGATGACGAACACCGGCCGTTCGAAGGCGTACAGCAGCATATCGTCGGCCGTCTCCGGCCCGATGCCCTTCACCGCCAGCAGTTCCTGGCGCAGGCGCGCCGTGTCCCGGGCATGCAGGACATCCCAGCCCCCCTGGTCCAGATACCAGCGACAGAACTGGCGCAGGCGCTCGGCCTTGATGTTGAAATACCCCGAGGGACGGATCCATTGCGCCAGGTGATCGCGGCGCGCGGCCAGGATGGCCCGCGGCGTCAGCCGATCACGCGCCTTGAGGGCGGCGATGGCCTTCTCCACATTGGTCCAGGCGGTATTCTGGGTGAGGATGGCACCCACCATGACCTCGAAGGGAGTATCGCCGGGCCACCAGTCCCGCGGGCCATGGACGGCCAGTAACTGTTTATAGACATTCTGCAGGTTCAGGCGCGGGATTGTGGACATGGAATGCGTTCACGAAACATGAATGGCCACGGAAGCACACGGAACTACACGGAAAGATAAAACTCAGGCTTGCAGCTTGGCATAAGGTTCTGGATGAATCTTTCACATAGAATGTTTTTGGATTTTTTCCGTGTGCTTCCGTGTGTTTGCGTGGCCATAACACGACTTCCCATCAGGGCCCGATGCGTTTGTGCCGACGCTGCGGATAGCGGGTATGGCGTCGCGGCGGGGTGAGGTCCGGCTTGGGCAGGCTGGCGGCCGCGAACAACAGGGCGATACCCTGGGCGTCCAGCTCCTCCCACTTACCCGGGGAGACGCGCCGCGGCAGCTCGATGGGCCCGTAGCGCACCCGCTGCAGGCGGCTGATCTTCAGGCCCTGGGATTCCCACAGGCGCCGCACCTCGCGGTTGCGGCCCTCGCGCAGCACCACGTGGTACCAGTGGTTGGCGCCGCTGCCGCCGGCATCGACGATGCTGTCGAAGTGGGCCTTGCCATCTTCCAGATCTACTCCGGTGGTCAGGGCCTTGAGCATCTGTGGCGACACCTCTCCCAGCACACGCACGGCATACTCGCGCTCGATCTCGCTGGAGGGGTGCATGAGACGATGGGCCAGGTCACCATGGGTAGTGAACAGCAGCAGTCCGGAGGTATTGAGGTCGAGGCGACCGATGGTGATCCAGCGGCCGGTCTTGAGCTCGGGAATCTGGTCGAATACCGTGGGCCGTCCTTCGGGGTCGGAGCGGGTGGTCACTTCGCCGACGGGCTTGTGGTAGACCAGCACCCGCGGCCGGTCCCTGGCGGCAGTACTGGCGCGCACCGACACCGGCTTGCCGTCGACGGTGAGGCTGTCGCCCTCGCCCACCTTCTGGCCCAGTTCCGCCGGCTGGCCATTGACCTGCACGCGGCCGGCGCGGATCCAGTCCTCCACCTGGCGGCGGGAACCGAGTCCGGCCCGCGCCATCACCTTCTGCAGGCGTTCCTGGGTATCTGTCGTCATGGGAAAACCAGGATGGCCAGGGAAACACACGGAATGAATATTCCAACCGCTTGATGAACGGGTAGGAGCGGGCTCTGCCCGCGAATGTTCGCGGCCAAGGCCGCTCCTACAGACGCCATTCCGCGATGCGTCGGGTTGAAATTCTTCCGTGTATTTCCGTGTGCTTCCGTGGCCATGAATCAATGCAGCCTGGATGGCTGCGGCGCATCGGCGTCCTCGTGCTCGTGCTCGGGCTCGTCGCCGCCCACCACGGACAGCACCGGCGGCTCACCGCGTTCCTCGTCGGCGACAGCCCCGGCCTCATCCGCCTCGACCCCGTCATCCATGGGCATGCCCGGCACGCCCAGGTCCAGTTCGGCATTGATGCTGTCGATGTCGCGCAGTTCCGCCAGGGTGGGCAGTTCATCCAGGCTCTTGAGGCCGAAGTAATCGAGGAACTCACGGGTGGTGCCGAACAGGGCCGGGCGGCCGGGGACGTCGCGATGGCCGACGACACGGATCCACTCACGGTCCTGCAGGGTCTTGATGATGGAACTGCTGACGCTCACGCCGCGCACATCCTCGATCTCGGCACGGGTGATGGGCTGGCGATAGGCCACCAGGGCCAGGGTCTCCAGCAGGGCGCGGGAATAGCGCGCGGGTTTTTCCTCCCACAGCCGCGACACCCAGGGCTCCATGCTCTGGCGCACCTGGAAGCGGTAGCCGCTGGCCACCTCCACCAGTTCCAGAGCGCTCCCGTCATAGTCCTGTTCCAGCTCGCCCAGTGCCTCCTTCAACTCCGCCTTCTCGGGCGGGTCGCCCTCGGGGAACAGGGTCATCTGCAGCTGGTCCAGGCTCATGGGATGGCCGGCGGCCATCAGTACGGCTTCGATAATGTTTTTCAGATGTGGTTGGCTCATGACGGACTCTACTCGGCGTGGGCCGCGTCGCTGTCATCGGCGATCGCTTGCGCTTGCGAGGTTACGGGGTGGACATAGATGGGCGCGAAGGATTCGGCCTGGGCCAGCTCGATGAGGGATTCCTTGACCAGTTCCAGGATCGCCAGCAGGGTGACGACCACCCCCATGCGACCCTCCTCGGGACTGAACAGGGCACCGAAGGCCACGAACTTGCCCGGCTGCAGCAGGCTCAACACCGCGGACATACGCTCGCGCACCGACAGCGGCTCCATCTGGATATGGTGATGGGTGAACATGGACGCGCGTTTCATGACCTCGCGGAAGGCCAGCAGCACCTCGCGCAGGTCCACAGGCGGCGGCACCGATACCACCTTCTTGTCCGGGCTCTTGACCTTGACCGGGAACACATCGCGGCCCAGCCGCGGAATGGCATCGATATCCTCGGCGGCCTGCTTGAAGCGTTCGTATTCCTGCAGGCGGCGCACCAGGTCGGCACGCGGGTCGAGTTCGTCGCCCTCCTCCTCCGTGGGCCGCGGCAGCAGCATGCGCGATTTGATCTCCGCCAGCATGGCGGCCATGACCAGGTACTCCGCCGCCAGTTCCAGCTGCAGCTCCTTCATCAGCTCCACGTATTCCATGTACTGGCGGGTGATCTCGGCCAGGGGGATATCGAGGATATCCAGGTTCTGGCGCTTGATCAGGTACAGGAGCAGGTCCAGCGGCCCCTCGAAGGCCTCGAGGAACACCTCCAGGGCGTCGGGCGGGATATACAAATCATGGGGCAGGCTGGTGACCGCCTCCCCCTGCACATAGG
>JAIVHA010000059.1 GCA_020201295.1 Lysobacteraceae bacterium
GGTGGCTTCCGCCGAGTCGCTTTCGCCCTTGTTGTCCACCCAGCTCATTTTCAGGGTATCGCCCTTCTTGGCGCCGGAGAAACGGAACGACAGGTAGGGATTGGTGGAAATGGCCGGCCCCCAAAGGCTGGTCATCACCTTATTGCCATTGTGTTCACAAACCACTTCCTGGATGAAGTGTGCCGGGATGAGATCCCCGGTTTTCTTGTTCTTCATCATGCCGGTTTCCATAGGGTGACTGATCAGCGCTCGAACGGTGGTCACGTCACCTTCCAGGTTGGCGCGCATTCTGATTGAGTTTGCCATGCTTCTTTCCTCGTTTCGGTCTCGGTTCAGGGTATCGGTATGGGGTCGGCCTTAGCCGCCACAGCCACCGATGGTGACCTTGACCTCTTTGCGTGTGCTGTGCAGTTTACCGTCGGCCTTGACCACGGCGATGACATCGGAGGTCTTGCCCATCTTCATACGGGTGGCCACAAAGCCTTCCGCGCCCGCGCCCAACACGAAGGAGGCGGTCAATGGAGAGGTATTCTTCTCCGTCAGGATGCTGATGGACTCGATGTTGGCGATGTTGGTCTCGACGGTGATCGGAACCACGTTGCCGTTTTCCGCGATATCCGGTGCCCGGATCTGGATCTGTTCGTTGGTACTCAGGTCGGCGGAGCCGGCCAGGTTGTTCAGGGCATCGTCCACGGACTTGGATTCAAAGGCGGACTGGGGCCAGGCAGCCAGTACCATGCGCGGGGTCAGGAGACCGGCGCCCAGGGCGAAACCGACGCTGCTGATCGCGGCGGTGCCTTTCAGGAAAGTTCTGCGTTTCAAGCTGTTCACGTGTGTTTCTCCTAAGGTTGCCGTAATCGGGTTACAGCGTGTACATGTATTCAACAATCTGATCGATTTCCTTCTCGGTCAATACCTGATGACGGCCGAAGGGCGGCATGATGCTGTTTGGATTGACCTTGGTGGAATCCCAGATCTGGGCGCGCAAGCGGGCCTTGTCCGGGAAGCGGGCCTTCATGGCGACCAGAGGTGGTCCGATGTTGCCGGTCATATCACCGCCCTCGACGGCGTGGCAGGCCAGACAATTGCCCTTGCGGCGGTCAAAGGCCACCTGCTTGCCCTGTTCGGCGGCTGAGGCTTCTGCTTCTTGCGCAGATACGGCTACCGGCGCCAACGCCAGGCTGCCCAGCAGTGCGGCGATGGATGTGGCTGTGGTAATGATGCTCGGGAATGGCCGCATCGTTTCCTCCTATGGTGTTGGATTGGCTCGAATGGTTGTTTCCGTGGCAAGGGCTTGCCCGCGGCTTGTGGAGCGTACTGCTTGCGAATACCGCACTACTGACATTGATGGCTTTGGCGTCATGCTGCCATTACACCCGACTATAGCTTCCCCCCTGGTGGGAGTCAAAGCCGTGTCGTAACAGACAGGATTGAAAGTCATCATCGTCATATTAGCGGTTTTTAACATACCATTGGCAAGCACACGGCGGTTCGTGTGCGGTACAACGAACGACTCGTGAATGCTGGGACGCAGACGGCCGGGATTTTATTCCCGGCACTCGACTACGGGCATCAGCGCGCATCTTCCTGGCGTGCCTCGTTCTTGAAGGTATGCAGCCGGGCGCTGATGCGGGCGTTATCGTAGAACTCCAAGCCGGGCACCTGCAGGGCCAGCTCCAGCTGGTCGATGGCCGCGTGGGTCTGGCCGTTCAAATAGTAGTATTCCGCGGTGGCTTCGTGGGATTCGCGCCGCCGGCCTTCCTTGCCCGCAGCCTCGGCCAGCAGCCGGTAGAGCTCCGGTTGCCGGTTCTCGCCACGCTGGATCAGGCTGGTCAGCAGCTTGCGGGCCCGGGCGGGCTCGTCGTGGGACAGCAGGGCGGCGGCATAGGCGCGGGTGACGGTGACGTTGCCGGGATTGAGTTCCAGCAATTCCTCGTACAGGGCCAGGGCCCGGGCGGGCTGGTTCCGCTCCAGCTCCAGCCGGGCGAGATTGAGCGGGTAGTGCAAACGATCCGGGTTCTGTTGCCGCAGGCGGGTCAGTTCCCGTCGTGCGCCCTCGTGGTCGCCCCGGGTGGGTGCTGAGGAATTCCGGCAGTCGGTTGCCATAGAGCCGGCTCTGCTGGTGGAGGCGCTCGAAGAAGTCGGGCATGCCGCGGGGATCGATACCGGACCGCACCAGGGTCTGGATGCCGACCCGGTCCGCCTCGTGTTCATTGGCGCGGGTGAAATTGATCTGGTACTGGGCGCTGGCGGCCTGCAGTCCCACCAGGGCCGCCTGGCCGGCCTGGCTGTCCTGGCTGCCGATGAGAATGGCGGCAATCAGCGCTGCCGCGGTGGGCAGGCTCATGCGTTGAGCGGCTTCATAGGCCCGCAGCAGGTGTCGCTGGGTCACGTGGGCGATTTCATGGGCCAGCACGCCGGCCAGCTCGCTTTCGTTGCGGGCCGCCAGCAGCAGACCGGTGTGGACGCCGATATAGCCCCCCGGGCCGGCGAAGGCGTTGATCGAAGGGTCATCCACCAGGAAGAAGGTGAAGCCGTAGCCGGGCGCGTCGCTGGCAGCGGCGAGCTGGTAGCCCAGCCGTTGCAGGTAATCATTGAGTTCCGGGTCCTGCATCAGCTTGCCGCTGCGGCGGATTTGACGCATGAAGGATTCGCCGAACTGCTTTTCCTGTTCCGGGGAAATCAGCTGGCCGGCGGTGTCGCCCATGCTGGGAAGATCGGCCAGGTCCGCATGGCTGAAGGGCAGCGCGGCGAAGCCGAACAGTGCGCCGGCGAGGGTAATGCGGATGAGGTGATTCATTCCATGCCGCTACTGCGGCCCGTCTCCAGAGAACATCGGTAGCAAGCCCCCTGCCGGCTGGTGCGCGGCTGGCTTCTTAATGGGACCACCATACCGGCCTCTGGGTTCCGGGGCCAGAGGGGGCGGCTTGACTGCCGTAATGATTATTAGAATATAATGATATGCATTATTGCAGCATGCCGGAAGATGAGGATCTTTGCCCATGTACGGAATCCAGGAAATCGACAGTGTCACCCTTGAACACCAATTGCGTGCCGACCCCGACCGTTACCGCCTGGTGGATGTACGCGGACCGGCGGAATGGCCGCATGGCTTGCTATAACGCGGGCCTGATGTTGTATACTGGCCGCCCGGTTAGCCTGTCCAGGTGCCGCTGGCAACAACAATCTACAGATTCAGGAGCTTTCTAACATGGCGAATTACGACGACGAGCTGGATGCATCCGGCCTGAATTGCCCCCTGCCCATCCTGCGCGCGAAAAAGGCCCTCGGTGCCCTCGACAGCGGCAAGGTGCTGCGTATCATCGCGACCGACCCCGGTTCTGTGAAGGACTTCGAAGCCTTTGCCAAGCAGACCGGTAACCAGTTGCTGGAATCCAAGGAAGCGGGCGGCAAGTTCGAATTCCTGATCAAGAAGGCCTGAGTCCCGGTCCTCTCGCCCCGCGCCCGGCCTGGCCCATGGGCATCCAACGTCTAGTGCCAATACCCCGCGTACTGATTACCCTGAATCGAGAGGAGAACTCATGAATCTGTCCCGCCGAGAATTCTTGCAGATGCTGGCGGCGGCCAATGCCGCCGGCTTCGGCCTCACCGCCTGTGGTAATGAGGGTTCCGGGCAGGGAGCGGGCGGCGCGGCCGGCACCGCGAAGGGGCCTGCCAATCCCTATGAGTTGCCCGGTTTCGGTAATGTGAGCCTGCTGCACTACACCGACTGCCATGCCCAGCTGCTGCCGGTCTATTTCCGCGAGCCCAATATCAACCTCGGCGTGGGCAGCATGCTCGGCCGGCCGCCGCACCTGGTGGGCAAGCGCCTGCTGGAGTATTTCAATCTCGAGCATCCCACCCTCTGGTCCCATGCCTACACCCACCTGGATTTCACCGCCCTGGCGGAGAAATACGGCCGCGTCGGCGGCTTTGCCCATCTGGCCACCCTGGTCAAGAACGTGCGCGCCCAGCGTCCCGACTCGCTGCTGCTGGATGGCGGTGATACCTGGGGTGGCGGCAGCGGCACCGCCGTCTGGACCTATGCCCAGGATATGGTGGACGCCCAGAAACTGCTCGGCGTGGATATCATGACCGGCCACTGGGAATATACCTACGGCGCCGACCGGGTGCGCGAGATCGTGGAGAAGGATTTCGCCGGCCACATCGACTTCGTGGCCCAGAACGTGGTGGACGTGGAATGGGGCGACCGGGTGTTCCGGCCCTATGTCATCCGCAGCGTCAACGGCACTGCTGTGGCCACCATCGGCCAGTCCTTCCCCTACACCCCCATCGCCAATCCCCGCTATCTGGTGGAAGAATGGTCCTTCGGCGTGCGCCACCTGGCGATGCAGGAAGTGGTAAACCAGGCCCGCTCCGAGGGAGCCGAGGTGGTGGTGGTGTTGTCCCACAACGGCATGGACGTGGACATCAAGATGGCCGGCCTGGTGGACGGTATCGACGCGATTTTCGGCGGGCATACCCATGACGCCGTGCCCCAACCCCTGGAGATCAAGACCCCCAACGGCGGCACCTGCCTGGTGACCAATGCCGGTTCCAACGCCAAGTTCCTCGGCGTGCTCGATTTCGACGTGCGCGACGGCAAGGTGCAGGGTTACCAGTACAAGCTGCTGCCCGTGTTCTCCAACCTGATCGAGCCGGACAAGGAAATGGCCGACTATATCGAGAACATGCGCAACCAGACCGTCACCTACGAAGGCGAGACCTTCCGCATGGTGGACAAGCTGAGCGAGAAACTGGCGGTCTCCGAGGACCTGCTGTACCGGCGTGGCAACTTCAACGGCACCTTCGACCAGGTGATCGTCGATGCGCTCATGGAGCAGGTGGACGCCCAGATCGCCTTCTCACCGGGTTTCCGCTGGGGTACCACCGTGCTGCCGGGCATGGACATCACCTTCGAGCACGTCATGGACCAGACCGGCCTCACCTACCCGGCGGTCACCCGCAACGAAATGAGCGGCGAGACCATCAAGACCATCCTCGAGGATGTGGCCGACAACCTGTTCAACGAAGACCCCTTCTACCAGCAGGGTGGCGACATGGTGCGCGTGGGTGGCCTGAAATACGCCATCGACCCCACCAAGGCCATGGGCCAGCGGATCTCCGAGTTGGAGCTGAACGGCAAGCCCCTGGACCCCAGCGACACCTATATCGTGGCCGGCTGGGCCAGCGTGCAGGAGAACCCCGCGGGCGACACCGGCCGCAAGGTCTGGGATGTGGTGGCCGAGTACCTGCGCGACAAAAAGACCGTCGGGATCAGCGAACTCAACCAGCCCCTCATCAAGGGCATGGACGGCAATCCAGGGCTGGAACCGCTCTAGTCCAGTCCCCCGCCCTTCCCACGCGCCCCACACGCACGAACCCCGCTCCGGCACGGGTTTTCCTCTCTGTTGTATTCCCGTCACGCCGGCCCCGGATCGCGCCGGGCCGGTGCTGGCACGCCTGTTGCGTATGGGCATCCACGTTGACAATTTTCAGGCACATGCCCATGCTGGGCGTTGCGCCACAAGGTTGTTGTTTATTTGCAAGGGGATGCCAAACAAGAGAGGAATGGAGATATGAGCACTTTCGCACGCAAACTGGCCGCAGCCGCCGTTTCCGCGGTACTGGTGGCCCCGGCCGCCCATGCCACCAACGGGTACTTCGCAATTGGCTACGGAGCCAAATCAATGGGAATGGGCGGTGTTGGGGTGGCATTTTCGCAGGATTCTCTCGCGGCCGCATCCAATCCCGCAGGCATGACCATGGTGGGCAATCGAGCTGACCTGGGTTTGCGTCTCTTCAACCCGAACCGAAATTCCACCCTTGACGTTGCCGGGCTGGGTGCTGGTGGGCCAACTGCCAAAGCGGATAGTGGCGCCACCCTGTTTGCTATCCCAAACGCGGGCTTTGTCATGCAAGCGGCCAATATGACCATGGGGCTCAGCCTCTATGGCAACGGTGGCATGAATACCCGATTCAGTCGCAATATCTTCGATGAAACAGCGGCGAACCTTGGGTACCTCGGCGCGTTTGGTCCTCCGATTCCCGATGGAATCACGGGTACAGGTAGACCTGACACCGGCACGCTTGGCGTCGATCTCTCGCAGCTGATCATTTCTCCTTCGATTTCCATGAAGATGAACGAGACCCACTCTTTCGGTGCGGCGCTTCTGATTGGCGTGCAACGGTTCTCGGCCTACGGCCTTGGCAACTTCCAGTGCTTCACTGCGACTGCAAATTCCACCCCCGATAGTCAGAACTCCTGCGCAACGACCGGTTTCCCCACCGTATACTCTGACAAGCTCACCAACCAGGGACATGACTTTGCATATGGCGCCGGCGTGCGCGTGGGTTGGATAGGCCAATTGACAGATTCGGTCTCGGTTGGCGCAACGGCAGCCTCCAAGATCTACATGACCGAGTTCGACAAATATGAGGAATTGTTTGCTGAAGAGGGCGACTTCGATATTCCTGCGAATTACGCAGTCGGAATTGCTGTAAAAGTGACGCCGAAAACTACGGTTGCGCTGGATGTGCAGCGAATTCTCTATGAAGGCGTGAACTCGGTTTCCAACGCTGGTCCGGTGCCCTCGGCCGGTGGCCCCACCCTCGGTGCAGGGTCAGGGCTCCTGGGCGCCAATAATGGCCTTGGTTTTGGTTGGGAAGACATGACGATTTACAAGCTGGGCGTGAATTACGAATATAATTCAAAGCTGGCACTCCGCGCTGGGTTTAACTATGGCGATGGACCGATCGAGCCAAGCCAGGTGCTGTTCAACGTAATCGCACCTGGGGTCGTAGAGAAGCACCTGACTCTTGGATTGACCTACAGCCCGAGCAGTAATTCGGAATGGAACGTCGCCTATATGCATGCCTTCGAGGAGTCGGTTGAAACCGATCAGACTGCCTTCAATGTGCCAGGCAAGCTGGAGATGGACCAGAACTCGCTGGACATCAGCTACGCTTTCAAGTTCTAGGGCCAAGCGCTTGACGGGTACGGCATTGCACCGGGGGCATGGCGACATGCCCCCTTTTTGTTCACGAAAATGTTTTGTTAGCGCGTCCGGGCGAAATCACATAGGATCGGCGCGTTCAACAAAAACATGGGAGGTTAGGGGGTTGTGATGAATCAATACAAATGGATGTCCGGTTTCCTGGTCATGCTGGTCATGCTGTTCACGGCGGCGGCGGCCACGGCGGCGGACCGTTACCTGCCTTTCATCCTGGCCTACAAGGGCCCGGGTGACTTCGAAGCCAAGATCGCCGAAGTAAAGCAGAGCCTGGAAGGGGCCGGCTTTACCATCGCCGGTGATTACGTGCCCTATGAGAATGCCCACATCGTGATCTTCACCAGCGATGCCCTGCGCAGGGTGGCGGCCCAGTCCGACATGGGTGGCTTCGGTGCGGCCATGCGCGTTTCCATCAACAAGGTGGGCGAAGAAGTCCAGGTGGCCTTCGTTAATCCGGAGTATCTGGCGGTTGCCTACCGCATGAAGAGCGATCTGGCGAACACCCGCACGGCGCTTGAACAGGCCCTGGGCGTGGTCCAGGAATTCGGTTCCAAGGAACTGACCAAGCGCAAGCTGAGTCGTTATCACTACACCTTCGGGATGGAATATTTCGACGACGCCTACGTGCTGGCTGAGTATCCCAGTCATCGGGAAGCCCTGGCGGCTGTGGAGCGTAACCTGGAAAGCAACAGCGCCGGTGTGCGTCCGCTCTATCGCATCGACATTCCCGGCAAGGAAGAAACGTGGTGGACTTCGAGGAACTGAAGCAGAACGCCTACTTGCCCTATGAAGTGATGGTCATGGGCAACAAGGTCATCGCCTTGCACATGCGTTTCCGCATGGCGGTACACTTCCCGGGACTGAAGATGATGGGTTCCAACAGCTTCATGAAACTGATGTCCAGCCCCGAGGCCATTCGCAAGGCCCTTGCGGAAGCCGTGGGCGGCGACGCCTCCTGATCCCTGCCTGGCACGCGTAAGGAACCCCCGGTATACCCGGGGGTTTTTTTTGCCCTTTCGCAACCTGGGTCGCGCCATTAAAGCCGCCGGTGGTATCGGCCGCTAGCCATGCAATTGGAGCGGGTTCTCGTTTGTCGGGGTGTGGGATCCCCGGTTGGACGGATTCGTCAATGATGGCCGGGGGGCTATGGGAGTGAGCCAGTGACAAGGAATGATGGGGTAAAGACCGCGCTGTTCTGGATGGCGGCGGTCGTGGTGCTGTTCATGGCGCTTCATTTCGGTGGGGCAAGTGCCATGGCCTGGGTGATTGCCGGCGCCTCGCCGTGGGTCGGGTATGTGCTCTGGAAAGGGCATGCCGAAAGGCGGCTGCGCCGGGCCGGCCTGGCCCGTCTGCTCCAGTTCCAGCAGGGTGATTACAGTCCCCGGGACGGGGTCGACAACCTGGAGCCTTTCACGGCGGCCATCGAGAGTCTCGGGGCGGGCCTGCGGCAACGCCAACTGCAACTTGGTGAGATTGCCGCGCAACTGGACGAACAGGCAGGCGCCTTGGGCCTGTGTATCCAGGAGACCGCCCAGAGTGCCTCCCTCGAGGAACTTTCCACCACGCTGAATGGCGCCATGCAGGAACTCGGCCAGACCGTGGGCGAAGTGGCGCGCAGCGCGGCGGCGGCGGCGGAGGCTGCCCGCCAGGCGGACGGCAGTGCCGACGGAGGCAAGCTCACCATGACCGAAGCCATCGGCGCCATGGATGCCACCACCGGTGAATTGCGCCGCGCCAAGAGTGCCCTGGAAAGCCCCAGAAATCCACCGAGCAGATTCAGAACATGATCGAGCGCCTGCAGGGTGGCACTCGCAAGGTGGCCGGCGTGGTCGACGAGGGTGTGCGGCAGGCCCAGTCCTGCGAGGAATTGATCGAGACCGCGTGCGTGTCTTTCGCGGAAATTGCCGGTGAGGTGGCCACCATCGACCGCATGGGTGCCGAGATACGCCAGTCGACCCAGCAGCAGGATGAAACGGTGCAGTCCATTCAGCAGACCGTTGCCCGGGGACTGGCGGCGGGTGACCGGCAGTGCGGCACCGACCGGGCGCTGGAGATCGCGGCGGGCTTGCATAGCCTGGCCACCGGGCTGAAGGCGCTGGCCTGAACGGCTACAGAGCGGCAAGGGTTTGACGCTATGCTGACCAGGAGTGTCGGTTTCGCCGCGGTGCGCGGCAGGCTGGAGCAATGAGGATCGGATGGGGCGCGGGAAGCGGTCACCGAAAACCAATGGTGTGATATGAAACCGAGTATTTTGAGAAATCTGTTACTGGCCTCCGTCGGCTTTGGTGTGCTGATGGGCGTTCTGTTTCCCTTCTTCGCCGGCTTCTTCGTCGAGTGGAAGGAGGGCATGTACGGCTGGTTCGTGACCGGTGCCCTGACCGCGGGCGCCGTCGTCGGACTGGTCAACTACTGGTTGGTCAACGTGATTCTGCTGGGCAAGTTGCGCCGCATTTCCGAAGTGGCCAATGCCATCAGTAACCACGATATTTCCCATACCTGCACCATGGTCAGCCATGACCTGATCGGGGAGATCGTCACCAGCTTCAACCAGATGGCGGAGAACCTGCGTAGCATGATGGGCGAGATCAGCGGGGCGACGACCCAGCTGGCCGCTGCCGCGGAAGAGATGTCCGCGATCACCGACGAGGCCAATCGCGGGGTGCAGAAGCAGCAGGCGGACGTGGAGCAGGTGGCCATGGCCATGAGCGAGATGACCACCTCGGTGCAGGATGTAGCCCGCAGTGCCGCTGTCGCGGCCGATTCGGCCCGCGATGCCGACAGCGCCGCCAAGGGTGGCGCACTGGTGGCCACCGAGGCCCTCGGTGGCATCGATTCCCTGGTGGGCGAGGTGGAGAAGGCCGCCAAGGTGATTCAGAAGCTGGAGCAGGAAACCGAGAATATCGGCATGGTGCTGGACGTGATCCGCGGCATTGCCGAGCAGACCAACCTGCTCGCCCTGAACGCCGCCATCGAGGCGGCACGCGCCGGCGAACAGGGCCGCGGCTTCGCCGTGGTGGCCGACGAGGTGCGTACCCTCGCCAGCCGCACCCAGAAGTCCACCCAGGAGATCCAGGAAATGATCGAGCGCCTGCAGCATGGCGCGGTGGATGCGGTGCGGGTCATGGAAGAGGCTCGTTCCAAGGCCCAGAGCAGTTCCGACCAGGTGGAGAAGGCCGCCGAGTCCCTGGGGCATATCGCCGGTGCCGTATCGGGCATCAATGACATGAACGCCCAGATCGCCAGCGCCGCCGAGGAACAGAGTGCCGTGTCGGCGGAGATCAGCAATTCCATCGCCAGTATCCGCGAGGTATCGGACCAGGTGGCGGCGGGGGCCCAACAAACCGCCTCGGCCTCCGAGGAGCTGGCGCGCCTGTCGGTCACCCAGCAGACCCTGATGGCCCGCTTCCGCATGTAGATTTCCCTTCGCAGGGAATGGAAAGCCGAAACCCGCCTTCGTGGCGGGTTTCGGCTTTCCGGGTTTTGTATCAAGCAGGGAGTGAGTTCCATCCCCCAGCGGGACGCCGTGAATACGTCCCTGTAGGCTTGACGGCCGCCTGCTGCGCAGGTCCAGGG
>JAIVHA010000208.1:0-9557 GCA_020201295.1 Lysobacteraceae bacterium
GGGATATTGGAGCCGCAAGGCGCGGGACAAGGGGCTTCTCACCGAGAAGGAACTGGAACGCTACCTGAACGCGTGAAGGCCGTTCTCGATACCAACATCTACGTCTCGGCAATCGCCCTGCCCGGTGGCCAGGCGGAAAAGGCACTGCTGGCCGCCCTCCATGGCCACTACCGGGTGGCGATATCCAAACCCATCATCCACGAAGTACTGGACGTCCTTGCCAGAAAATTCGCTCGGGATCCCGAGGCCCTGGCAAGAGTGGCTGTGTTCCTGGACGAACTCGGCACCCTGGTCCATCCGCGAAAGACACTGGACATACTGAAAGACACCCCGGACAACCGCATACTGGAATGTGCCGCCACGGCACGCGCCCACTACATCGTCACCGGTGACCGCGCCATGCTTGCGCTCGGGCACTATCAGGAAACCCGGATCGTGACATTGCGGGCCTTCCTGGATCTGCTGGAAATCCATTAATCCCTGGCTTATGCCGCGCGGCCGCGCGGCCGGACCGAAAGCTCCAACCCAAGCGCATGGAGTATCTCCACCAGGCTGGACAGACGTGGATTGCCGTTTTCCGAAAGCGTGCTGTAGAGCGCCTCGCGGGAAAGCCCAGTACGCTGCGCCAACTCGGACATCCCCATCATGGCCCGAACGACATCCCGCATCACGGCCAGCATCAACTGTTCGTTACCATCCTCGATGGCGGCATTGAGGTATTCCGCGATGTCTTCCGGTGATTCCAGATAGTCCACCGGGTCATAGGGCGTCGTCTTGTCTCGTTCAGCCATGACAGGACCTCCAGTAGGCCTTTGCCTGTTCGATATCACGCTGCTGTGTGGATTTGTCACCCCCACAAAGCAGTATCACCACGGATTCGCCATCCCAGGCATAGTACAGGCGATAGCCCTTGCCCTCCGGGATGCGCAATTCACGCACACCCTCGCCTACCGACTTCCAATCACCTTCCAGACCTAATGAGAGTCGCCGTACCCGCACATGAATACGTTGTTTGGCACAGGTGTCACGCAGTCCGCGCAGCCATTCGTCGAATGGCACCCGTCCCTGGGCATCGCGATACTTGCGAATTTCTACCATGGGGAAAGTGTAATATATATATTACACGTGTCAACACAAACCTACCGAATCAGGAATGGCCATCCAGCTCCTTCTGGATCCGTTCCGCGAGATACATCTTGAGCAGGGACTGGTAGGGGACGTCCCGCTTATTGGCCAGCATCTTCAGGTTGTACAGCATGGCCTCGGGCAGGCGCAGGGAAATGGTCTTGACCGAGGGCTTGAGATTCGGCATCGACACCGGGGCCGCCCGCGACCAGTCGACATAGTCCGCCGAATCGTGCGTCTCCCAGAAAGCACGCTCCTCGGCCTCAGTCTTGAATTTCGGAATTGCCTTTTTCTTCATAAATCAGCCTCTCGCGCCGGCTCATGTCGCGCGCGGAAATCACCCGTATCCACACCCCGCGAATCGTGAAGACCTGGAACAGGTGTCTTCCTGTATCCGTCACCCCCAGGGCGTAATAGCGCTTTTCGTCTTCAGAGTGTTTTTCATCGTCCGCGACCAACAAGGGGCGGTTGAAAAACACCTGCTCGCATTCCGAACGGGAAACCCCGTGCTTGCGCCAGCTTTTCTCGGCATTGCCCGCATCCCATTCGAAGCCTTCACAGCCGGACAGATCCTTATCCATGGGAAATGTATACTCCATATATATACATACATCAAGCGCACCGTAACTGCCCGAAAAAAAACGGGGCCCGCAGGCCCCGTTCTTTGGTTCCGTTCCGAACGAGCCGGATTAGAACTTGTGGCGCAGACCCACGGAGATCCGGTCTTCCTCACCAGTGTGAGTAGTGCCGGTCACGTCGGTCTGAGCCCAGCCGAAAGTGACGTCGGTGCGGTTGCTGAGCTTGTGGTTGAGGGCCAGGGTGATGCTGTCCTGCTCGAAGCCGTTGGTACCGTCCAGCTCCTCGGCCTCGCCATAGGCCAGGAACAGCAGGGTGTTACCCATGCCCGCGGAGGCGCCGATGAACCACTGGCTGGCGTCGTCGGTGGCCACGGCGCCGTCGTTACGTGTCGATACAATGGTGCTGTTGAACAAACCATTGTTCTGGTTCAGCAGCGAACCCACTTCGTACTGGGCATAGAGGCCGAACATGTCGTTGATGGCGAAGCTGCCACCGATCTTCCAGGCATCATCGCCAATGTCTTCGCCCACGGCGTTCACCGAGTCGCCGGAGTCGCTGGAGATGTAATCAATGAATGCCAGCAGACCCAGGTCCTTGTTGCGATAGTGGGCGCCGATGCCATAGGTGTCGTTGCCGTCTACTGTATCGTCGCTGTCAAAGGAGTAGTCAACGGTAACGCCCACGCCGTAGAAGGAGGGGCTGTCGTAGCGGACGTGGTTGTTCATGCGGCCCCGGCTTTCGCCCCTGCCGTTATGCAGGCCATCGGATTGCAGGCCATTGTTGCGTCCCTGCAGGGCGGTACGGTAGATGGGGTCCACCATGGCGCCATGGGACTTGTAGGAAGTGGAGATGGTGCCGAAGCGTACCTTACCGAAGTTGCCGGCCAGACCGACCCACTGGTCACGAGCGGTGGTGCCGGAACCTTCATCGGCGTTAAATCCGAAATCCACCAGGAAGATGGCCTGCAGGCCGTTGCCCAGATCTTCGGAACCCTTCACACCAATTGCGGAGGTGTTGTTTTCCATGTTGATATCATCGATGGCGTCGCCACGACCGCTATCCTGATCGATGGAATCGATGGACACGTTCACGTTACCAAACACGGTCACATTGCCGGCCTGGGCCACGCTCACACCACCGGCCAGAACGGCGGCAACTGCGAAGGAAATAAGATTCTTGTTCATAAGTCTCTCCTTTGAAGAGATTTGTAGTGTCCGTACAGACGGGTTGTCGTTACACCGGCGTACCTTAGACCAGCCTTGCATGAAAATGCAACTAATTTTTTCAAAAAAGCCACATTTGTGGTTTTTGTGCAGCTTTTTTACCACAGGCGTTCCGGCTGGTGCCGGTCCTCAATGGGAAAACCTATGGGAATCAGTCCTTGAATTGCATTTATCCAGACAAGTTGGCCCAATACAACGGCTACCAGGACTGTATCTTTAGGGGGACGTGGAAACGAGACAGATATTCCCGGGGATTGGAGGGGAAGATCTGGATTCCCGCCTGCGCGGGAATGACGGCTGCAAGGTGCGGGGATGGGCAAGCCCCGGTGCTTCAGGAAAACCCGGGCAGCCGCAGCGCCCCGGCCGGGGTCAGAATGCGCAGACCCGGGATATCCGGCACGTCCAGCAGATCCTGGTCACCGGTGACCAGCCAGGTGGCCCCGGCGGTCAGGGCTGCCTGAATGAACATGTCGTCATCCGGATCACGGCACCAGGTTCGCGCCGCCATGTCCGGCGTTATCTCGACCCAGTGCGCGGTAGCATCCAGGTCGTGCAGAATGCGCTGGCGCAATTCCAGACTCAAATAGGGATCGAACCTGGGGCGCCAGATGCGTGTCTCGAGTTCCGCGAAAGTGGCCGGTGAGAAGACTGGCCGCCCAAGCAGCAGCACCTGCCGGACCAGCCGGGCCGCGACGCCTTCCCGCGTGAGGGCCGCGCTGATCCAGACATTGGTATCGATCACTACCAGCGGTGCATCAGCCGCTCGCGGCGGCTCAGCTTTCATCCGCCAGCAGTCTCTCCAGCTCTTCGCTCGTCAGCCCCGCGCGCCGCGCGGCATCGGCCGACTCGTCCAGCGTATGCCGCAAGCGGTTGGCATAGAAGGCACGCATGGCCTCGTAATCGCGCGCACTCACCATGATGCCGGCCACGCGCTTGTGGCGCATCACGCGCACCGGCTCGCGCTGCGCCTGGTCCAGCAATTCGCCAAAACGGGTCTTGGCATCATTCGCGGTCATGGTTTTCATGGCGAGGACGTCCTACATATCAGGAGATACGATCAATTTAAACGTTTCGTTCGATTTGTCAACCATACCTGTTTTAGTCAACCCAATCGTTGCAGAATCCCTCCTGTAGGAGCGGCGCAAGCCGCGAACATTCGCGGCTTGCGCCGCTCCTACAGCGCCCAGGCCGAGCCGCCCTGCCGGTGCATTCCAGGCGCAGGATTCAAGGCCAGCGCTCGAAGGACCTGTGCAGGGATGTGAGCGTAGCGAGCCATCCCGGGAAACGCAGCGGATGCGGGTTCTGGATCCCGGCATGCGCCGGGATGACGGAAAGGGTGCCCCCATACACACAAAACCCGCCACAAGGGCGGGTTCCGTGCGTATTGGCTGGGGGACAAGGATTACTCGGCCTGCGGCCTCGCCCTTCGGGCCGCCGTCGCTGACGCTCCGTGCGTTCACCCTCCCTGCGGTCGGGTGTCGAACCTTGAGGTTCTCATCTAGACGATCCCCCAAATAAGGTTCCAGCGCCCGGCATCCGCGACAGGCCGCGGATGCCGGTACAGCGGGATCAGCGCTTGGAGAACTGGGTCGCGCGCCGCGCCTTGCGCAGGCCGACCTTCTTGCGTTCCACTTCGCGGGCGTCGCGGGTCACCAGACCGGCGCGGCGCAGGGTGGGACGCAGCTCTTCGTTATAGCTGATCAGCGCGCGGGCAATGCCGTGACGGATGGCGCCGGCCTGGCCGGTGGTGCCACCGCCCTTGACCGTGGCCTTGACGTCCATCTGGCTCAGCATGTCGACGGTTTCCAGGGCCTGGCGCACGATCATGCGCGCAGTCTGGCGACCGAAGTACTGGTCCAGGGGACGGTCATTGACGGTGATATTGCCGGTGCCCTTGCTCAGGAACACACGGGCCGTGGAGGTCTTGCGACGACCGGTGGCGTAATTCTGTGCTTGCGACATGTTGGTTACGAACCTTTACTCAGAGTTCCAGGGGCGCGGGCTGCTGGGCGGCATGGTTGTGCTCGCCGCCGGCATAGACCTTCAGCTTGCGGTACATGGCACGTCCCAGCGCATTCTTGGGCAGCATGCCCTTGACGGCGATTTCCAGTACCCGGCCGGGGGCACGAGCCTGCAGCTTTTCGAAGCTGATGGACTTCATGTTGCCGATGTAACCGGTGTGGTGGTAGTACATCTTGTCGGTGGCCTTGCGGCCGGTGACCCGGATCTTGTCGGCGTTCACGACCACGATGTAGTCGCCAGTGTCCACATGGGGGGTGAACTCGGGCTTGTGCTTGCCGCGCAGGCGCCGGGCGATCTCGGTGGCCAGACGACCGAGGGTCTTGTTCTCGGCATCCACCAGGTACCAGTCACGCTTTACGGTTTCCGGCTTGGCACTAAAGGTCTTCATCGGATGGCTCCAGATCCTGACTGCTCTCGTCAAAGAGCGGGAATGGTACATAATGGGATGCCCGGATACAAGCACCCCGGCAGGCGGAATTCCCGGAATGCGGACAAAAAAAAAGCGCAACCTGGAGGAGGTTGCGCATTAAATACCACCAAAAGGAGGATTGGAGGAGTACTGACCGACCCGGAGGTTGGGGGGGGGTTGGGTCAATCAGTATGTTAGAATTGTCTAATACGCTTACCTTGCTGTCAACCCCTTTTGTGAATCTTTTTGGGTCGGGCGGTGCGCGGGAATGACCGCTGGGCGGTTCAGATCTTCAGCCGCTCCACCGCCCGGCCCTGGACCAGGTGTTCGTCGATGATCTCGTCGATGTCCTCTTTATCCACATAGCTGTACCAGGTGCCCTCGGGGTAGACCACCACCACCGGGCCCTCGGCGCAGCGGTCCAGGCAGCCGGCGGTGTTGATGCGCACCTTGCCGGGCCCGGCAAGGCCCAGCTCCTTGGTGCGCTGCTTGGCATAGTCGCGCATGCCCTGGGCGTCGAAGCGCTGGCAGCAGGCGCTGCCGTCCTCGCGCAGGTTGGTGCAGAAAAACACGTGATACTGGTAGTAGGACATAAGGCACCCGGCCGCTGGTTGGCAATTCCGCTATTATACCCGTCCCCGCAACCATCACCCGACCGACTTCGAGGCCCGCCTTGGCACCGGAAGCAGATCTCAAGGATACCGACCGCTGCGTCATGTGCGGCCTGTGCCTGCCCCACTGCCCCACCTATGGCCTGAGCCGCGACGAGGGCGATTCCCCGCGCGGACGCATCGCCCTGATGCAGGGCCTGGCCAGCGGCGCCCTGCCGGTCGGTGAGCGGCTGCTGGGGCATCTGGACCGTTGCCTGGAATGCCGTGCCTGCGAGGCCATGTGCCCCTCGGAAGTGCCCTTCGGCCGGCTGATGGATGCCACCCGTGCCCGCGTGGAGCCGCACCGGCCACGCAGCCCGGGCAGCCGCCGGCTGCGCCGGTGGGGCTTCGGCCTGCTCCGGCATCCCCGTCGGCTGCGCGCCCTGGCGCGAGTGCTGCGCTACTACCAGCGCAGCGGCCTGCAGTGGCTGGTGCGGCACAGTGGCCTGCTGCGGCTGCTCAAGCTGGCCCCGCTGGAGGCGCGCCTGCCCCACCTGCAACGGCCGCTGGCGGCCGGCCGCCATTCCACCGTCGGCCCGGCGCGGGGCCGGGTGGCGCTGTTCACCGGCTGTGTCGAGTCCGTGACCGGGGCCGATACCCAGCGCGATGTCCTGCGCCTGCTGACCCGGCTGGGGTACGAGGTGGACATCCCCCGGGGCCAGGGCTGCTGCGGAGCCCTGTCGCAACACAATGGCGACCCCGCGACAGCGGCGGGACTGGCCCGCGCCAACCTTGTCGCTTTCGATACCACCGGACTGGACGCCATTGTCTCCACCGCCAGCGGCTGTGGTGCCCAGCTGGCAGCCTATGACGCACTCTATGGATTGGAACACCCGCGCGCCGCGGCCTTTGCCGGCAAGGTGCGCGATATCAGCACCTTCCTGGCGGAGCAGGACTGGCCGGAGACCCTGCTACAGCCCCTGCCGGGGACCGTCGCCGTGCATGACCCCTGCAGCCTGCGTCATGAGCTTCGGCAGC
Organism: Lysobacteraceae bacterium; assembly: GCA_020201295.1. Lineage (GTDB taxonomy): Bacteria > Pseudomonadota > Gammaproteobacteria > DSM-19610 > DSM-19610 > JAIVHA01. Next base: position 6,987 of record JAIVHA010000208.1, read on the forward strand.
ACCGGGCGGTGTACCGGTTGTTGGGGCGGATTCCACAATTGCAGACCGTCACCCTCAATGCCACCGGCGCCTGCTGCGGCGCCGCCGGCAGCTACATCCTCACCCAGCCAGCCATGGCCGACGCCCTGCGCCAGCCCCATATCGAACAGCTGCAAGCGCTGGGGGTGCGGACGCTGGTGAGCAGTAATATCGGCTGCGCCCTGCACCTGGCGGCCGGCATCCGGGAAGCCGGGCTGGACATCGAGGTGCTGCATCCGGTTAGCCTGCTGGCGCGGCAGTTGCGGGATTGAGCCCACCGCGCCTGGTGGGCGCAGGCGCCGTCCTGTAGGAGCGGGCTTTGCCCGCGAAGGGTGTGGCGGCCACGCCCTTCGCGGGCAGAGCCCGCTCCTACAGGGGGGCGTGGCGGCGGCGGAAGCGGAGCTGGATGCGACCGAGCGCGAGGAATCGGTGCGCCTGATGCGCGTCAACCATGCCGGCGAGGTGGCCGCCCAGGCCCTGTACCAGGGCCAGGCCCTGACGGCGCGGCTGGGAGAGGTGCGCGAACGCATGGAACGCGCGGCCCGCGAGGAGAATGATCACCTGGAATGGTGCGAGCAGCGGGTGCGCGAACTGGGCGGGCGCACCAGCCTGCTGAATCCCTTCTGGTACCTGGGCTCCTTCGCCATCGGCGCCAGCGCCGGCGTCCTCGGCGACAAATGGAGCCTGGGCTTCGTGGCCGAGACCGAGGACCAGGTCATCCGCCATCTCGACGAACACCTGCAGCGCATCTCGCCCCGCGACGACAAGAGCCGCGCCATCCTGGAACAGATGAAGGAAGACGAGGCCCACCATGGCGCCACGGCCAAGGCCGCCGGCGGCGCTGACCTGCCCGCGCCGGTGCGCGGGCTGATGCAGCTCATGTCCAAGGTGATGACGACCACGGCCTACCGGGTCTGAGAACCGAGGATGTAGGAGCGGCGCAAGCCGCGATTGTCCCCAGCAAAGCCATCGCGGCTTGCGCCGCTCCTACATGTCAGGCGTCCGCCGCGACAATGGGCGGGTGGTAGATGACCTGCACCGACACCCCTTCCGGGTCCTTGCAATAGAAGCTGCGCGCGCCATCGCGGTGGGTGCGTGGCGCGGATTTGAATTCCACCCCGTTGGTGTCCAGGAAGGCATACCATTCATCCACCGCTTCGGGGGTGGCGATGAAGAAACCGATATGGTCGAGTTGCTGGTCCGTACCGGGATCGAAGCCCGGCGCGGCGCGGTGCAGGGCCAGGTTGTCGTTGCCGGAGGTCAGGTAGACATTGTCCGGGTCGGGGCGCCATTCCACCGTCATGCCCATCAGGTCCACGTAGAAATACTCGGTCGCGGCCAGGTCCCGGCAGTGCAGGGCCACATGGCGCATGCCCAGGGTGGATCCCGGTCGCTTCATGGCGTTTCGCCTGCCGCGCGGATTTCGAAATCGTGGCTGATCTCGGCCGCCTTGCCCAGCATGATGGAGGCGGAACAGTACTTCTCCGCCGACAGTTGCACGGCCCGTTCCACCTGTTTTTCCGCCAGACCCTGGCCCGTGACCACGAAGTGGACATGGATGCGGGTAAAGACCTTGGGCGCCTGCTCGGCACGCTCGGCGCTGAGTTCCACCACGCAGTCGGTCACCGGCTGGCGGGCCTTTTTGAGAATCATGATGACATCGAAGGCCGTGCAGCCGCCCATGCCCAGCAACAGCATCTCCATGGGGCGGGGGCCGAGGTTGCGCCCGCCGCTTTCCGGTGGCCCGTCCATCACCAGGGCGTGGCCACTGCCGGCCTCGCCCAGGAAGGTGGCATCCTCGACCCACTTGATCCGTGCTTTCATGAAAGGCTCCCCAGGAGGATTTTCGCGAAGCCTATCACAATTGCCCGACGGCCATCATCCATGCCGGCGACAAGCCCGATGTGCTCTATTACATCCTGGAGGGCTCGGTCACGGTCCTGATCGAGGACGAGGATGGCCACGAGATCGTGCTCGCCTATCTCAACAAGGGGGATTTCTTTGGCGAGATGGGCCTGTTCAGTGACGACACCCGCAGCGCCTGGGTACGCACCAAGAGCGAATGCGAGCTCGCCGAAATCAGCTACAGCCGTTTCCGCCAGCTGGCCACCGAGGATGCTGATATCCTCTTCGCCCTGTCCTCGCAAATGGCCGCCCGCCTGCGTCTCACCAGCCGCAAGGTCAGCGACCTGGCCTTCGTGGATGTCACCGGGCGCGTGGCCCGCACCCTGCTCGACCTCTGCAAGCAACCCGACGCCATGACGCACCCGGACGGCATGCAGATCCGCATCACCCGCCAGGAGATCGGCCGCATCGTCGGTTGTTCCCGGGAAATGGTTGGACGGGTGTTGAAATCCCTGGAGGAACAGGGCCTGCTCACCGCCCACGGCAAGACCATCGTGGTGTTCGGGACGCGCTGAAAACCTTGTGTGAACCGCCAAGAACGCCAAGGCCGCCAAGAACGCCAAGAAAACTCCAAATCGAACCGCCAAGGCGCCAAGACGCCAAGACGCCAAGAAAATCAAAACTACCTGGAAAAAACCGAACAATTCA
>JAIVHA010000208.1:9665-12138 GCA_020201295.1 Lysobacteraceae bacterium
GCGCAGGTTGCGGTTGTTGATGCCGATCATCGGCGCCGGCAGGCGCAGGACGCGGTCCAGTTCCTCCCCGTCATGCACCTCCACCAGCACATCCATACCCAACTCATGGGCAAGCCCCAGCAGTTCCGCAAGCCGGGCATCCTCCAGGGCGGCCACGATGAGCAGGATACAATCAGCCCCCAGGGCGCGCGCCTCCACCACCTGGTAGGGATCGAGGCTGAAGTCCTTGCGCAGCACCGGCAGCGCGCAGGCGGCGCGCGCCTGTTGCAGGTAGGCGTCGGCACCCTGGAAGAAGTCCAGGTCGGTGAGCACCGACAGGCAGGCTGCGCCACCGCGTTCGTAGCTGCGGGCGATGGCGGGGGGATCGAAGTCGGCGCGCAGCAGGCCTTTGCTGGGCGAGGCCTTCTTGATCTCGGCGATCACCGCCGCCTGACCTTCCGCCACCCGTCGGCGCAGTGCCGCCACGAAGCCGCGCGGCACATCGGCCTGCACGGCCCGTTCCCGCAATGCATCGATGGAGACATGCCGGCTGCGTTCGGCGACCTCTTCCCGTTTGCGGGCGAGGATCTGTTGCAGGATGTCGGAGTGATTGTTCATGGATTTCCGAATCGGTTATATATGCAAATGACAATTATTAAAGCTTGCGCAATTGAATGACGCCTGTGGGAGCGGCGCAAGCCGCGATGTCCTGGACATCCGCCTATCGCGACTCGCGTCGCTCCTACAAAAATTTCATGCTAATAGGCAAGGCCCAATAGTCTCAGTTGTTACCGCCCCCCTCTTTGGGAGCCATCGTCCGCGTCAGCTGGACCAGCGCGTCCAGCTTCTGCTGGGCGGCACCGCTGTCCATGACCTCCTGGGCCTTGTGCACGCCGGCCTCCAGGCTGTCCGCGAGACCAGCCACGTAGATGGCGGCGCCGGCATTTAGGGCGACGATGTCGCGGGCCGGTCCGGGCTGGTTGGCGAACAGGCCCTGGATCACGGCCAGGCTCTGCTCGGCATCCTTGACCGCCAGCCCGGCCACGTCGGAGCGCTGCAGGCCGAACTGCTCCGGACTGATCTCATAGCTGCGAACCTGACCATCTTTCAGCTCCGCCACCTGGGTCGGGCCGCCGATGCTGATCTCGTCCAGACCATCATCCGCGTGCACCACCAGCACATGGCGGCTGCCGAGCTGTTTCAGCACCTCGGCCAGCGGTCGCACCCAGTCGACACCGAACACGCCCAGCACCTGGTTGGGGGCACCGGCGGGATTGGTCAGGGGGCCGAGCAGGTTGAACAGGGTGCGCACGCCCATCTCGCGGCGCGGGCCGATGGCGTGGCGCATGGCCCACTACGTGCTCGCCTTGCAGTGTCACGCCGCTGGCCAGCTCGCGCATCACCCGCGCCGCCGCCGCGATCTCGTCCACCGTCTCGCCCTTCATGCGCAGACCGATGAGAAAGCCACCAATCTGGGCCGGGGTGGCGTTGCCGGTCATGATGGCGCGCATGACCTCGGTCATGTCTTCGCCGCTGAGATCACGCCGCTCGGTGACGGCGCGGATGGCTGCCTGCATGTCCATGTTCAAGTCCTCGTCTATTTCCAGGGCATCAGAAGGCTATCATTTCCGTTGTAGGAGCGGCCTCTGGCCGCGAACCGGACTGTGCCGGCCAGTTCGCGGCCAGAGGCCGCTCCTACGATTGGGACAAGCCAAAGCATCGGCCTGGGACCCATGTCAGGTCCGCAGAAAATTCTGCAGCATGTCGTGACCATGCTGGGTCAGGATGGACTCGGGATGAAACTGCACCCCCTCCACCGCCAGCTCCTTGTGACGCACGCCCATGATCTCGTCCAGCTCACCCTTGGCATCCTCGGTCCAGGCCGTGATCTCCAGGCACTCCGGCAGGCTGGCCCGCTCGATCACCAGGGAATGGTAGCGGGTCGCCTCCAGGGGGTCCGGCAGGCCCTGGAACACCCCCACGTCCTGGTGGCGAATCAAGGAGGTCTTGCCGTGCATGATGGCGCCGGCATGAACGATTTTCCCACCGAAGGCCTGGCCGATGCTCTGGTGGCCGAGACAGACGCCGAGGATGGGGATCCGGCCCGCATAGGTCTTGATGGCCTCCACCGACACCCCGGCCTCGTTGGGCGTGCAGGGGCCGGGAGAGATCACCAGATGCTCCGGATTCAGGCGGCCGATCTCCTCGACACTGATCTGGTCGTTGCGGAACACCTGCACCTCCGCGCCCAGCTCGCCGAAATACTGCACCAGGTTGTAGGTGAAGGAATCGTAGTTGTCGATCATCAGGAGCATCGCTTGACTCCGAGCTGCTGAACGCAGAGAACGCAAAGACGCAGAGCAAATGAGAAAATCATAAATGAATGGCACCGACTTAACGTCATTGCGAGCGAAGCGCGGCAATCTCCTACCATGAAATCAGTCAGTTGGAGATTGCCGCGTCACTTCTGGCCCATAGAATCCCTTCGGGCTTC
>JAIVHA010000060.1 GCA_020201295.1 Lysobacteraceae bacterium
GTCCTGGCGAAAGCGCACCCGGCAGGTTTTTTCGTAGATCTCCAGGTGGATATCCGAGGCGCCCTTCTTGATGGCGTCGAGCAGAATCTTGTTGATGAAGCGCACCACCGGGGTGTCATCGATATCGGACTCGCTGATATCGCCCTGCTGGTCGGCTTCCTCACCGCTCATGACCTCCAGGTTGTCCAGGTCGTCGTCCAGCATGTCCGTCATGGAGGTGTCCATGGCGTCCAGCGCGCGGTCGATGGCCTTGTGCAGCTGGTCGTGCTCGACCAGCACCGCCTCGGTGGCGATGCCGGTGTGGAACTTGATCTCGTCCAGGGCTTGCAGGTTGGTGGGGTCGGAGACGGCCACGAACAGGCGGTTGCCGCGCTTGAACAGGGGCAGGGCCTGGTGCTGGCGGATCAGTTTCTCTTCCACCAGCTTGGTGGGTGCCGCTTCCAGGTCCATGACGCTGAGGTCGAACAGCGGGGCGCCGAACTCCTGGCAGGCGGACCAGGCGATGTCGCCGGGCTTGGCCAGCTTGTGGTCGACCAGGTACTGGACAAAGGGCATGCGGCCCTTGAGGGAAGCCTGGGCCGCGCCCTGGGCGGCGTCCTCGTCCAGCAGGCCATCCGCCACCAGGCGCCGGGCCAGCCCGCTGAGCTGGGTCATGGGATTTACAGTTGCCATCGTATCGTCGGGGTCCCCGCGGATGAATCCATGTGTTTGGCGGCTAGGATAGCAAAAATTCCGTTTATATCCAGTAGTTACTTGAAGTTCCGAGACCGGCCCGTTCGCTGGCCCGCCGGATTTGCGCGCACGGTATGCCGTTCCTGCCGCATCTCCCTGTTAGTTCGTCCACTCAGGGCAAAACTTGATGGCTCAAGGACCTCCACCCATGGGTGAATTTGATACTATCAGGCCTTCGCCCGTGTAGCCGGCAAATATATAAAGACCATCAGGCATGAAGATAAGCATCGTACTCCCGGCCAAGAATGAAGCGGAGAACCTGGAAGGTTTGCTGCCTAGGCTGTTGCAGGCCTACGGAGACCAGGAAATCATCGTGGTCAACGACGGTTCCACGGATGCCACCCTGGAGGTCTGCCAGCGCCACGGGGTACGGGTGGTCAGCCACCCCTACAGCATGGGCAACGGCGCTGCCATCAAGAGTGGTGCTCGGGCGGCCAGCGGCGAGATCCTGGTGTTCATGGACGCCGGCGGGAGGCGCCTGGCCAATTACTTCTACAATCGCCTGGCCTCGGTGATGACGGGCCACCGCATCGACGACCTTACCTCCGGCTTTCGCGCGGCCCGCGCCCGCCACTTCCGCAAGTTCCTGTACCTGCTACCGAACGGCTTCTCCTACCCCACCACCAGCACCATGGCCTTTTTCCGATCCGGGATGCCCGTGGCCTATGTGCCCATCCGGGCGGGTGTGCGGGAAGGCAAGAGCAAGATCAAGGTGCTACGCGACGGGCTGCGGTTTTTCATCATCATCATCAAGATCGGCGCGCTGTTTTCCCCCATGCGCCTGTTCCTGCCCGTAAGCGCCTTTCTGTTCACGGTGGGCCTGGCCTATTACGGCTATACCTACTTCCAGTGGGAGCGCTTCACGAATATGAGCGCCTTGCTGTTCAGCTCTTCACTGATGACCTTTTTACTCGGGATTGTCTCCGAGCAAATTTCTTCTCTTCATTACAAGGGGGCGGATGACGACAGGCGGCAAACGGTCAGGAGGGAGGAAGAATAGGGTCGTGAGATAGTATTGCGAACTGACTGTTGCTGCTCGGTTCCCTGTTGCTAGTTGTGGGTTGCGCTGCTGCCCAACCGTAATAGCAGGGCTCCCCATTCTGCAGACAGTCTTTTGTGTCCCAGATGCTTGATGTAGTAGTCCCGCGCCTCCGAAGCTAGCCTTGTGCGCAAACCTTCGTCATTGGTGAGCTGCATGATGCTATTTGCTAGGACCGTAGGATCTGCTGTGGGGATGGTAAGCATGGGGGGTGGTGGCGTATCCTCTGGGAGAGAAAAAGAGGCTTGGCTCACCATGGCTTTTCCGCTGGCCAGGTACATGTAGGCCTTGAAGGGAAGTACGCGCGCAGCTTTTCCCTTGCCGCCAAAGATTCCCAAGCAAATATCGGCTTTGCATATCTCCTCTGCAATGATATCCAGGCTTGCCCATTCGCGTGTCCAGGTGAAGCGGTCCTTGTTCAGATCGGTGGATGTCTCCTCGACAAGATGCCCCAGTTGCCCATCACCAAGCAGGTGAAAATGGAGACGTGGGTCCTGCATAAGTAGTTTAATTGCTGCGAGAATCACGTCGATGCCATGAAGAGGTATGAGTGTCCCGACGAACAGTATGGTGAGTGGCTCGTCGTGGCTTTTGCTTTTTGGAAGGCAAGCCAGGAATCGATCATCCCTGATTGCGAGTGGCAACGCTGATATTGAGTTTCCATCTATACCGAATTCATGCGTATACATGTTTTTGTTGGCCACGGTATCTGTGAGGATCAGTTCGGCAGACCGCAAAGCCCTGGATTCGAATGCCTTCAGTGTTCTTGCGAGGAAATGCGAAGGGTTTCCTTTGTTTCGGTCCCGATACATGGAATCCCATACGGAGATGTATGCATCCGCGATGCAGCGCGGGCGCCATCGTGCCGGGATCCAGGATGACCACCACAGAAAAAATATCGCAGGGTATGGAACGTAGACGGGAGTGTGGGCGCTACCCTGTTTCCAAAGAACCTTCAGTAAGCTGAATAAATTTCCAAACATTAAAAAAGAAATCATGGATATTCGCTTGATCCACGGGGCGTTCCTCAATCGCCAAAGATGCATCGATTCGGGTAACCAAGTGCCGCACTCAAGGACGTTGGCGATGTTTTCATCTTTCAGGATGCTGATTGTCTGACTGGCGTTAGGGTAGCCTGGCCCTGCCAGATGCAGGCCGCCCAATAACAAAGCCTGGGGTTTTTTGTCACGATTATCAGCTGAATCGACAGTCTGCGGCGTACTTGGGTGTGAGCGCATGCCTGGCGGGGTTTTCATGGCCGCGGCATGGAGACTATGATGATGTTCAGGGGCTGAGATACCTGTGGCTGGATTAGAATATCTTCATGGCTAAAGTCTGGGATGTATTTCCCGGTAACGGCAGGCTTCGGAGAAGCGCGTAATCGATGCAGAAGATTGAGCCCAAAAATTCTCCATGCTTCTGGTAATCCCGGAAAGGTAAAAGGTAATGTGATCCATTTGAGAAGTCGGTAGCGATCGGTCTCGATTTTCGAGATATGCGGTGGGGCGCCCATGGCCAAGATTTCACGGATATCGAAACGATCAGTGATAAGGCGTCGGAGTGAGTCAGGGTCGTATTCCTTCAAGTGCCAGCGGTTCCATGGTTTTTGGTATGGAAAAAGGCGTGATCTTCGATCTGGCGTGATTAAAATGAAAATGCCATCCTTGGTTAAAACCCTGGCGACTTCGGCCAGGTAGTTGGATGTATCGGATACGTGCTCAATTACCTGGAAAGAGGTGACGACATCCATCGTATTACCGGGCAGTGGTAGTCTTCCGTTTCCCTCGATCGCTTCAAAATGAAGGTTTGGCCGCGAGTAATGGTCGCGTGCATAATCAATTGCATCAGTCGAGACGTCTACAGCGAATACTTCTGCTGCTACTTCTGCAAGTTTTGCGGAACCGTATCCGCTGCCGCAGCCGAAATCCAGCACCCGTTTTCCCTTGCAGAACGTTTCAGCGAAAACGTAGCTCGCGGCATGCATGATATAGATTGCGTAACCGGCCGGAGAGTCGCAGTAGTGTTCTTCTATCAGGCGCTCACCTGTGGGTTCCAATTCTATGGGCATGTTCCTGTCCTGACGTTGCTGGACTTCATGATGGCAATCGATAGCAAAAAGCTTATGGCATCAGCGATTATTGTTGCAAGTCGAGCGGCAACGATCACCGTCAATATGTACTCGCTTGGGCCGGCATTTGACAGAAGTATTGCCATGGCGCCTTCTCTCACGCCGAGTCCGGCGGGTACGCCGGGCGCGAGATATCCGGCCAGCCAGGCGAGTGCGAAGCTGGAGGGGAGAAACCACCTGAGAAGGCTTGGTGAATAGCGTAGGACGATAGCGAACAATATAAGGGATGTGGCAAGGATGGCGGCGAATGAAACCGCTGTCTCCGTTAATGGTATGCCAACCAGTGGAATTGGTGTCGATGACAAGGACATGCTCAGCACGCCAACCAGGAGACTGGCGATCAGCAGCAGGATGGTTTCCGCGACCACCGAGGACAGGTACATGGATGGAGGCATCCCGTTGACAAGCGCCGCCGTGGTTCTGCCAATGTGCTGGGCGATATTTCCAGGCACGTACTTCGCTAGCTGGGTAAAGCCGATGATTGCAGTTAGTTTCGCAGGTTTCCAGTTGCAACCCATGCTGTGAAGCAGGATAGACCAGGCGAATCCGGCAAGCGGGATGAGTAGAGCGCAGACTAATGCGGCGGCCAGAATAGCCAGGGCCATACCTGGCTTCAGAAGTGCATCAAGATCGTGTGTTTCGAGCGTCTGGAGCAGAAAAATCAGGAAATAGCCGATGAGTAGTAGACCGACGCCTGTTCCAAGCCATTTTTGCCATGATTTCATGGCTTGCGAGCCAAAATGATGTAGCCACTTCCCAGGTTGGTCGATGAAAATCGATTCTGGAAAAAGTAGCATGTCGACAGCAACATCTTCCCAATGGGCGTGCGCATCATTCCATAGATTCGGCTGTAGGGTTTTCGCTGAATTCCGCTCATCGCCGTCGCCTGGGCGCGATCGATTCCTCTGGCCCTTTCCTCCAGTAGTCGGGCATATACGCGTTTCCCAAGCCATTCGCTGATGTTCGCTGCCGGAAATCCGTAGCACTCGAAATGCTCAATTGTCATCCCATGTGTATTCAGGAGGTCTTTGAAAGCGTTTTCGTCATAGCGCCGAAAATGACCGGCCCAAACGTCACCTGGACCCCATCGTTTGCTGTGGGCTGGAACCGTAATCAACAGATGACCGCCGGGTTTTACCCACCTTTTCCAGCTTTCGATTGCCGCATGATCATCCTCGATGTGCTCAAGCACATCAAAAGCGCATACAAGGTCGAAGGAGTGGTCGAAATCAGGGTGTGGAGAGCCGAGTATGTTGAGTGCTATGTCGCCACGTCTTGAGATTTCATTTGCCATGGTGCGTGCCGAGTCCGATGTTTCCAGTCCTGTGCAGTGGAAGCCGATTTCCGCAAGTTCTGCCAGGAGTGCGCCACTGCCACAGCCGACCTCGAGAATCGAAGTTCTCGGGCGATCTGTGAGCAAGGCGAGGATGCGGTCTCGCCGCATCAGGTATCGGATAGATGGAATCCAGCCGATATCAGGAAAGACTGGACCAAAGAATGGGTCGAATCGCGTCATGGGTAGCATGGCTCATGCGGTGAACCCAGCTGTGGGCGGCGGGGCTGTTGGGTTTATATAGCGATAAACATCCATTTCAATGAGATGGATTGGATCGCTTGGCCAGCGCCAAATCGTCGAGTATGGATGCGAGACGCATGATTTCGTGATTATGGGCTCCAAATCGATCTTGGACCATCGCTGCATTCAGTTCATCACTTGCGTCATCAAGCCTGTTCAGAATGATCAATATGTTCACCAAATTCAAGCGATATCTAACGTTGTTCGGCAGCATGCCTGCGGCTTCGGCGGACAGATACAGGGTGCTCTCGTAGTCATTTGCATGGAAATAGAAATTACTCGACGCGGTGTAGAGTTCTGCTTTTGTGCGTCCGGTTACGGTGGGGTTCGCGAGCGCTGCCTGGATGATTTCGTGCATTGCGTTTCCGTTTATATCGCAATCACCGGATGCGATGCATTTTACCAGGTACTCGATCCAGTTCACCGTGTTGCTGGAGAAGGGCTGGTGCTGCAGTCGCTCCAGAAGGTCATCCAGTAGGTCTTGGGGTATTTCATTCTCCAGGCTCGATTCCAGTGCAAGGGATGCGAACAGTCCGCCTAGGAAGTTTTCGCTTAGCTGGCTGGACTTTCTAAAATGGTGTCTAGCGGCGGATAAATAGATTGGGCCGTTAGCGCTATCGCTGAGGCCCATGCGCATGTAGAGCTGACCGATTTCCTGGTTGGCTCGTGGTGAATCCGGATGGTTCTCCGTCTCGAACGTGATGTGGGTCACCGGGTCAGACCAGATGTAGGACCGGGTGAATGTCACAAGTGCGAATGTGGCGATCATGAAACATGCGCCTATTTGCCGCAGTCGCGCTGAATCTTTCAGGGCCAGCGGGTAGCTTATATAGAACAGTAGGGCGAATAGCAGGCCGAATGATGGCAGGTAATTTCTGTGCTCGTGTACTAGCTCCAGGGGCAGGATCGTGGATTCAAGGCTGTGACCCACGAGAAAGAAAATAATGCCAAACGCAAGGATTGGTGCGCGCTTGAGTGAAAAAAGCGCGGTAGCAACCAGTGCCAGCAAGCCAAGTACTGCTGCAAATGTGCTTGCCGGGCTGAACAGGTCTGACGATATTGCCATATCGTCATGGTAGATTCCCATTTTGGCGTTTACCGGCAGGAAAATCTGGGAGATATAGAACCAGATCACCCTGGTCTGGGTCAGCAGGCGTTCCAGCAACGTGAAGTCACGTGCCTGATAGCCGCCCAGGATGCTGGCGGGTGACGCAATCAGCAGATAGGAAAGCAGCAGGATGGGAATGAGTACGATTGCGGCATGCAGTCCAATCAGAATACGCTTGTTGTTCCCGCGCACTCCCCGGAAGCGGAAAAACACGATTTCGAGAACGGTTATGAATGCCGGCAAAAGGATGCCGTTCTCCTTGCTGAGTACGGCCAGCGGTGTGGCGATGAACAGGCCAAGACAAATCCATATTGTACCGGCTTCGCCTTTGAGTTGGTGCATGCGACCGACTGCATAGAGGATCAATCCAAGCAGGCTGAACATCGCTGCCAGCGAGTTCATGCGTTGGACAACGTAGAGTACGGATGTCAGATTGATGGGGTGAATCAGCCACACCAGGGATATGGCGGCGCTCAGGAGATAGATGTATTCGCGCGAAAGGCGGTTTTCCTGGTGGGTGCGATACGCGTTTAGCAGCAGGTATGAGAGGATGAAAACTCCCATGCCATTGATGCAGTGAATGATCAGGTTGGTGGCCTTGAACCAGTAGCTGTCGTAGCCGGTGGCATAATGATTCAGGGCGAAACTCATCATGGCGATGGGCCGCTTCAATGGCCCGGCTGTGCCCGAGGCGAAGACTTGTTTCAGTTCGTCGGTGCCCAGTGACTCCAATGCCGTGGCTTTGTTGTTGAGGATGCTGGGGTGGTCGTCGAACAGGAAGTCGCCGCTGAGGCCTGGCATGTAGAGAAGCCAGCATATCAGGATGATGGTGATGGGTAGTGCGATATGCTTCGCGAATTGGAAGCTTGTTGTCATCCTGTTTCTGTTGCGTTCCATGCTCTTGAGGATGGCCGAAAAAGCGAGCCCCATGAAGGCATGGGGCTCGCTTGTCACGCCTTTATCTTGCGATTAACGGCAGTTGGACGGGCGATACTTGGATTCCAGCGTGTTGCCGGTGGTGCAATCCCATTGCACACCATTAGCATTGCCGGTACCAACGAAGCGAAGGATATGACCAGCCTGTACACTACCGCCAATTGCACGGTATGCTACATCGACCTGGCCCGAGCTGGTGCTGTTGCGTGTGACTGTAACACCTTGCACGATGTCAGCAGTAGACGCGTTCGCCACGCCAGCCTGTGACTGAGTCGGGAAGTCATTATTGGTCAGGTAGTACTCAGAGATGGCAGTACGTGCTGCGTTGGCGAAGCCGATGCCTTCCGTGACCTTGGCGCGAATGGTGTAGTCCTGGTAGGCCGGCAGTGCAATGGCCGCCAGGATACCAATGATCGCCACAACGATCATAAGTTCGATAAGGGTGAAACCCTGTTGTACTTTCTTCATGGTGATAATCCCCAGTTGTTTGGAAACGAGTGTCGGATCGAAAGCCGTTCCATGGGTGCCCTCGATACTGGGGCCATGGAGTGTCTGGCTGATTGGAGTAAAGCAGGAGTCGTGCCAGCTTTGCCTGGTTCGAGGGATTGCCGGGCAGGCTTGTGGAAAACAACGTAGATTCAATCTACTACCTTGGCTTTTGGCAGTGCTCCCCGGGATGCGGGTGTCCAGAATCCGGCGTCGAATCCGGGTAAC
>JAIVHA010000209.1 GCA_020201295.1 Lysobacteraceae bacterium
GAACTGCTGGTCGAGATCGACCGTATCCTGGCCGCGCAACAGCGCTGGACCAGCGCCCATGCCGGACATGCCGCCAAAACCCGCTGATACACCGGCCTTCATCCGCCGCCAGTACGAATTCGCGGCCCACATCCGCGACCCGGAGCATCATCCACGGCCCACCGACGTGGAAGACCGGCGCATGGCCATCTACCGCGAGCTGTTCTTCAATAACGTGAACGGTTTCTTGTCCAGTAGCTTTCCGGTGTTGCGCAGCCTGCTGGACGATGACGACTGGACGGACCTGGCGCGGGATTTCTTCGCCCGTCACCAGTGCCACACGCCGCTGTTCCTGGAGATCCCCCGCGAGTTCCTCCAGTACCTGGAACAGGAACGAGAGGCGCGGGACGAAGACCCGCCCTTCCTCCACGAACTGGCCCACTATGAATGGCTGGAGTTGGCTTTGGCGGTGGCCGAGGATCCCGAACCGGAAGCCGGGATCGACCCCGATGGGGACCTGCTGAACGGCCAGCCACGGCTGTCACCCCTGGCCTGGGCCTTCCGCTATGAATATCCCGTACACCGCATCGGCCCGGACTTCCAGCCCGACGCACCGGAACCCAACGGGGTGTTTCTACTGGTCTACCGTGACCCCGATGACAAAGTGCATTTCCTGGAACTGAATCCCGTCAGCGCACGGCTGTTCAGCCTGTTGCGGGATGAACCCGGAATCACGGGGCGCATCGCCCTGGAACGAATCGCTAGCGAGCTGGGGCACGCAAGGCCGGAAGTGGTTACGAAAGGCGGGCTGGAGGTATTGGGACAGTGGTGTGCGTGGGGTATCGTCAGCGGCACGACTGTGCCTACCTAAGGCTTGTGTGCCTTATCCGGTTTGGCTCTGACACGGATCTCACGCAGTTCGATACCGGACTTCGCTGCCGGATTCGAGCCGAACAGCGCATCCAATTCATCCCTTTGGCGCTGTACCTGGCGACGGCGTTCCCTCATACGTCGCTCCTTGGCATTCCAGGCCCGGTTACGCCAACCGAGGGCGCGGCGCTCGTTGCTATAGCAGCGGTGCTGGAATTCCCTCAGCCGCAGCTCCCTGCCGCGCAACAGCTTGCCATCGAGCTTCTTGACGGCCTTGGCGGCCAGGCGCTCATGATTGATCTCGGCAATGGCGTAGAGGGATTCATTTGAATCTTGCGAAGCCTTATCCACGATCTGCAGACGCAGATCATCACGCTTGTGGTAGGGCTTGAGCAACTCGAGCAATTCGAGCTCGGTCACCCCGAATGCCAGATTGGCGATCAGTATCTTCATTCCGCCTCCCCCGACTTCACTGTGAGAGGGGACTTCCATCTCCAGCCTCTTCGATCGCTATGATAGCGCTATTATTATGTGTACCCAATCGTTGCAAAAAAGGATGTGTAGGAGCGGGCTCTGCCCGCGAACATTCGCGGGCAGAGCCCGCTCCTACAGGCGCCTTCCTGGATCTCACCGTCCGTGCGGTCCGGGTACTTCGGGTTCAGTATAGCAAAACGAGGCAACTCGCTCAGTGCTTCGCCCCGATCAGCTCGATGGGATAGCCGTCGGGATCCTCCACGAAGGAAATGATGGTGGTGCCGGCATTCATGGGACCGGCTTCGCGCAGGATCTTGCCGCCCTGCTGCTTGATTTCGTCGGTGGCACGATAGACATCGTCCACCTCCAGGGCGATATGCCCGTAGCCGCTGCCGATGTCGTAGGCATCGGTGTCCCAGTTGTGCGTCAATTCAATGACGCTACTATCCGACTCATCGCCATAGCCCACGAAGGCCAGGGTGAACTTGCCTTCCGGGTAATCCTTGCGGCGCAGCAGCTTCATGCCGAGCACCTCGGTGTAGAAACGGATGGAGCGATCCAGGTTGCCCACCCGCAGCATGGTATGCAGTATGCGCATGGCATTTCCTCCCGAATGACTGGTCAGGCGCCCCTGCGCCGCGCCGCAATGCGCAAACGCAGGGCGTTGAGCTTGATGAAACCCTCGGCATCCTTCTGGTCGTAGGCTCCCTCATCTTCCTCGAAGGTGGCGATGCGCTCGTCGAACAGGGAGTCGGTGTCGGACTTGCGGCCGGCCACGATCACGTTGCCCTTGTAGAGCTTCATGCGCACCACACCGTTCACGTGCTCCTGCGAGGCATCGATCATGGTCTGCAGCATGCGGCGTTCCGGACTCCACCAGTAGCCATTGTAGATCAGCTTGGCGTAGCGCGGCATCAGCTCGTCCTTCAGGTGCATGACTTCCCGGTCCAGGGTAAGGGATTCCATGGCGCGATGGGCCTTGAGCATGATGGTGCCGGCCGGGGTCTCGTAGCAGCCGCGCGATTTCATGCCCACATAGCGGTTTTCCACGATGTCATCGCGGCCGATGCCGTTGGCGCCGCCGATCTTGTTGAGGATCTCCATCACCCGGGCCGGGCTGGTTTCCTGGCCGTCGATGGCGACGATATCACCGTGACGGTAAGTGAGCTCCACGTAGGCCGGCGTGTCGGGGGCCTTTTCCGGCGGCACCGTCCAGCGCCACATGTCCTCTTCCGGTTCCGCCCAGGGATCCTCGAGGATACCGCCCTCGTAGGAGATGTGCAGGGAATTCGCATCCATGGAATAGGGGGATTTCTTGCCCGCCTTGGCGAAGTCCACCGGGATGTCGTGCTCCTTGGCATAGGCCATGAGCTTCTCGCGGGACAGGAGGTCCCACTCGCGCCAGGGTGCGATCACCTTCACGTCGGGCTTCAGTGCATAGGCGCCCAGTTCGAAGCGCACCTGGTCGTTACCCTTGCCGGTGGCGCCGTGGGAGATGGCATCCGCGCCGGTCTCGTTGGCGATCTCCACCAGGCGCTTGGCGATCAGCGGCCGGGCGATGGAGGTGCCGAGCAGATACTCGCCTTCATAAATAGTATTGGCGCGGAACATGGGGAACACGTAGTCGCGCGCGAATTCCTCGCGCAGATCCTCGACGTAGATCTCCTTCACGCCCATGGCCTTGGCCTTGGCGCGCGCCGGCTCCACCTCCTCGCCCTGGCCGATGTCGGCCGTGAAGGTCACCACCTCGCAATCGTATACATCGCGCAGCCACTTGAGGATGATGGAGGTGTCGAGACCACCGGAATAGGCGAGTACGACCTTGTTGATTTTGGACATCGTTAAACCCTATAAAAAGATTTGTTGGACCGCCAAGGCGCCAAGGACGCCAAGAAAACCTAGTTGAACCGCCAAGACGCCAAGGACGCCAAGAAAACCTTATTGGGTCAGGATGATCCTTTTTATGCCGTCGCGTAATACCCTTGTGTTGAAGTTGATCAACAATCCCAGCGGGTTACCAGTCGCCCTGAGGTAGGAAACCAGTTGTGCCTGATGAATCGGCAAAATCGCATCTACAGCCTTCAGCTCTATCACCAATCTACCCGCCACCAGCAGATCCAGCCGAGCAACACCGACCGGCCTATCGCGATACGAAACGGAAATTGCTGCCTGGCGTTCACAATCGATACCCAGATGCTCCAGCTCTATAGCCAGCGCCTCCTCGTAAACCGATTCGAGATACCCAGGCCCAAGTACCCGATGGACCTCAATCGCCGCACCAATCACCCGCCGCGCAATACCATCCAGATCTCTTCCCGGCTCCACAAGCACCTCCCTGTGCCATATGAAAATTGTTTTTCTTGGCGTCCTTGGCGTCTTGGCGGTTCAAAAATTATTTCTTCGACCGCCGCAACCGCGCCAGCAACCGTCGCGCCAGTTCGCCGAACAGTTCCGTCTGGGTCGGGTGGGGATGGATGGCGTGAGCGACTTGTTCCAGGGTCATGTCGCCGGAGACCATCATCACCGCTTCGCCGATCAGGGTGTCGGCATGGTCCGCCAGCAGGTGCACGCCGACGATGCGGTGGCTCTGTTTGTCGGCGACGATCTTGATCATGCCGTGCAGCTCGTTGTTGATCATGGCCTTGGCGTCGATGTTCATGGGTACCTTGACCTCGACGGCGTCGATGCCCCTGGCCTTGGCCTGGTCCAGGGACAGGCCCACGAAGGCGGCCTCGGGGCGAGTGAAGATCACGCCGCAGTCCTTGTCCTGGTCGTACTTCATGTCCTCGCCGAGGATGGTCATGGCGGCCACGCGGCCCTGCTGCGCGGCGGTATGGGCCAGCATGTAGCCGCCGATCACGTCGCCGATGGCGAAGATGTGCGGCACGTTGGTGCGGCAGCGGGCGTCGGCCTTGATGGCCGGGCCGTCGGTGGCGATACCGGCCTTGTCCACGTCCAGGCCATCGAGTACCGGGCGCTTGCCGGTGCCCATGATGACGAAGTCGGCCTTGATCTTGTGGGCCTTGCCCTCGATGTCCTTGTACGCCACCTGCATGCTCCCCGCCTTGCCGGAGATCTTGTCGATGGTGACGGAGGAGACCCCAGACGGTGTCGGAGGTAAGCACGCCACCGTCCTGGCCCAGGCCCTCGCGGGCACCGGGGATGGGCGGCACGAAGGGCGGCGCGCCGGTGGCGATCACGGCACAGCCGAAGCTGACCTTCTCGCCCTTCTTGCCATCGCCTTGCGCGGCGCGGGTGTGCGGGTCCTTGTGGTTGCCGCCCTGGTCGATGAACACATGGTGGTCATCGACGAAGCGCGCGAAGCCCTGGATATACGTGATCTTCACGCCCTTGTCGGTCTTGAGCGCCATGTCGCCACGGGTCTCCAGCACCTGGCGGCGGGTGGCCTCCAGCTTGCCCCAGTCCAGCGTCGCCTTGGTGGTGCCCATCACGCCGAGATGCGCGTCCTCGTGGCGGTCGCGGATGCGGTCCGCCGCCGCGCGCCAGGCCTTGGAAGGGATGCAGCCGCGCCACAGGCATTCTCCGCCGGGCAGGGGGGAATCATTGACCAGCGCCACCTTGAGGCCATGGCCGGCCAGGTCGCGGGCGCAGTCCTCGCCACCGGGGCCGCCGCCGATGACCACGACATCGTAGTCCCACTCGCCTTCGGGGATGGCCGGACCGGTGGGGCCCATCCAGGCCTCCGGTTGTTCGATGAAGCCTTTCAGCTCGCCGAGGTACAGGGCCACGTCGGCACCGTTCACCACCCGGTGGTCGCCGGTGATGGTGAAGGGGCTACCCTGCTCGGTATTGGCCGATATCGCCAGGATGGCGGCGATGCCGGGCGTGGCGATGGCGTCGAAATGGCTGACCCCGAACATGCCCATGTTGGACACCTGGAAGGTGGAGCCCTGGTATTCCTCGGGCTTGAGGCGGCGCTTGCGGGCGCGCTCCACCAGGTCCTTCCAGTCCTGGTTGAGCTCATCCAGTTCGCGGGACTCGCAGTTGCGCAGCACCGGTACCACCAGGCCGCCGCCATCGGCGGCCACGGCCATGCCCACGTCCACGTTGGTGCGCTCCACCAGCTTGTTCTTCGGCTGGTAGCACCAGTTCATCTTCGGGTAGTTGGCCATGGCCAGGGCACAGGCCTTGGCGATGGCCACGGTCACCGACACGCCCTGGGCCTTGGCGGCCTTGATCAGTGCGCCGAGCCGGATGTAGGCGGTGACATGGAAGGTGGGCATGGTCAGGGAATCGGTCATGGCCTGGCTGATGGCCGCTTCCAGCTTGTTCATGGGGCGGCCATTGCCGGGCACGTCCACTTCGCGGATGCCACCGCCCGCCGCCATGGGCTGGGCACCCATCACGTCCCGGGCCTGGATGGCGCCGCGCGGGCCGCTGCCGCTGACGGTGTTGAGATCGATACCGCGCTGGCCGGCCAGCTTGCGTGCATAGGGGGTGGCGGCGCGGCCGGAGGGACGCGGCGCCGGGGCGCCGCCGGTATTGAGGCTGCCGGCGGGCACCGGGGCGGCAGGCGCGGATTTCCTGGCCGGGGTGGCGGACGTTTCCGCCTTGGCCGGCGCGGCGCTTGCGCCGGAAACCTTCACTTCTTCCCGCACCACCTGCTCGGGGCTTTCGACCAGATAGGCCATGGGCTCACCCACGGCCACAGTGCTGTCCACCGCCGCCATGGGGCCGGACAGGTAGCCCTCGCGGAACACCTCCACGTCCATGATGGCCTTGTCGGTCTCCACCTGGGCCACCACGGTACCGCGCTTGATCTTGTCGCCGGGCTGCTTTTCCCAGCTCACCACCACGCCCTCGGTCATGGTGTCGGAGAGCTGCTGCATGGCGATGGTGTAGATGGCGCCCTCGGGCGTGGCGACGATGGTGCCGCGCTCGATCCGGTCGCCGATGTTCTTTTCCCAGCTGACGATGACACCTTCGGTCATGGTGTCCGAAAGCTGGGGCATCTTGATAATGTAGGGTTCAGCCATGCCTGATCTATCCAGATTTTTCGTTGAACCGCCAGGACACCAAGGTTATTAACATCATCAGCTCTCAATTTCTTCGTCATTCCGGCGCAGGCCGGAATCCAGGAAGCCCGCAGGAACCATGGATCCCGGCCTGCGCCGGGATGACGATGAACACACGACTGCCGACAATATTTGTATCCTTGGTGTCCTTGGCATCCTGGCGGTAATAAATTACTTCCCGAACATCTTCAGCACGGCCTTCACCACATCCTGGGGATTGGGGATGGCGGCCTTTTCCATACCGTGGTTATAGGGGATCGGCACGTTCTCGGCCGACACCCGCAGCGGCGGCGCGTCCAGTTCGAAGAAGCATTCCTCGTTGATGATGGCCATGACCTCGGAACCTACGCCCACGGGTGCTTCGGCTTCCTCGACGATCACTGCCCGGTGGGTCTTGCTCACGGACTTGCGGATACCTTCACGATCCAGTGGCGCCAGGCAATAAAGGTCGATGACTTCGGCGTCGATGTCGTGCTGCTTGGCGAGTATTTCCGCGGCCTGCAGGGCCCAGTGCACGGAGATGTTGTAGCCGAACAGGGTAACGTCGCGACCCTCGCGACTGACCTCGGAGCCTTCCAGCGGGTGGAAAAACTCCTCGTCGGGCACCTCGCCCTTCATGTTGTACATGAGCTCGTGTTCGTTGATGAACACCGGGTCTTCGCAGCGGATGGCCGACTTCAGCAGGCCATAGGCCTGTTTCGGATTCGAGGGCGTCACCACCCGCAGACCGGCGATGCCCATGAACACCTTCTCCATGCGCGCCGAGTGCTGGGCGCCGAGCTGATGGGCGGTGCCGCCCGGGGAGCGCACCACCACCGGCGCGGTCAGCTGGCCGCCGGACATGTAACGCACCTTGGCGGCGCTGTTGAAGATCTGGTCCATGGCCAGCCAGGCGAAGTTCACCGACATGATCTCGATCACCGGGCGCACGCCCAGGAAGGAGGCGCCGATGCCGATGCCGGTGTAGCCATTTTCGGAAATGGGGGTATCGATGACACGTTCGGGACCGTACTTGTCGAACAGGCCCTGGGTGGCCTTGTAGGTACCACCGGCCACGCCAATGTCCTCGCCCATGCAGATCACCAGGGGATCGCGGGTCATTTCCTCGTCTTGGGCGCGACGGAGCGCCTCCCAGAACATGATTTCGGCCATCAGCGCTGCCCTCCGCGCACATAGGGGTCGTTATCGGCAAACATGTACTTAACCAGCTCGGACACCTTGGGTTCCGGAGAGTCCTCGGCGAAGGGGATGATTTCGTTCTCGATCCGCTCCAGGACCTCGGTGTCCATGGCCTTGTAGTCATCCTTGGTGATGACGCCGGCCTCGATGAGTTTGTCGCGTAGCAGGATGATGGGATCGCGCCCGGACCACATGCGTTCCTCCTCCTTGGCGCGGTAGGCATTGGAGTCGGACATGGAATGGCCGCGATA
>JAIVHA010000210.1 GCA_020201295.1 Lysobacteraceae bacterium
GTTCCCTGCCCTGCTCCGCGTCGCGGTAAGCCTCCACGTAGGCGGGTCGCCCCATGCGCTCCGAAAAGCTGTCGGCACCGGGCATGACCTCGTGGCAGGCCACCATCGCACAGAGATCGGGGCCGGTGTTGATCTCCGCGGGCAGGGGCGCCTCGTAGGCCGCGGCCAGGACCAGGGGCGCCACGAGCGCCAGCGCCGTCGCGGCCAGGACGGTGCGAAATGCGGCCAGAATCCTTTTCATGACACTACCAGTTCAACCTGTATGGGAGGAAGTCTAGACACTCCCAGGGGGCCTGTACTTGATCATGGTCAAATTCAGGACCCGCTCCTACAGGGGATAGCCGAATAACCAGAATCGTGCAGTGGATAAAGAAGGATGCGCCCCCGCGGACCGGAACCGGTTCCGGTCCGCGGGGCCATCCGAGGCCCGGGTCAGGCCTCCACGATCATGCGGCTGCGCATCTCCAGGTGCAGGGCATGGCAGAAATGGGTGCAGTAGCCCCAGAACACACCCGGCTTGTCGGCGACGAAGGTGACCGAAGCGGTCTCCTGCGGGTTGACGATGAAATTGATGTTGTAATCCGGAAGCCCGAAGCCGTGGGTAAGGTCCTCGATCCGGTCATGGTTGGTGAGGATGATGGTCACCTCGTCGCCCAGCTTCACCCGGAACTCGCGCGGCTCGATGGCCGGCGCGATGGACACCAGCCTGACGGTCACCTTGTTGCCATCGCGGGTCACACCCACATTCTTGGGATCGTGTATTGCCAGCGGGAAATCATCCAGGGCGTAGATCTTCTTCGGATTCAGCAGATCGCGCTTGAGGATGATGAAGTCATGGGGTTCCGGGCGCACCGGATGCTCGGCCACCAGCACCATCTTGTCACCGGAGATGTCGATGATCTGCTCGTTCTCGGCATGCAGCGGGCCCACTGGCAGGAAGCGGTCCTTGGAGAACTTGCAGCCCACCGTCAGCCACTTGCCGTCGGCGAACATGGTCTCCGACTGGGAGGCGTTGATGTGACCGGGCTGGTAATGGACATCGATACGGTCACGCACATACTGGACCGTATTATCGCCATTATGGAAACGAATGGCGTCTTCCACGTTCCACTTCACCACCTGGCTGTCGAGGAACAGGGTGGTATAGGTATTGCCGCGGCCATCGAAGGCGGTGTGCAGCGGACCCAGACCGATTTCGACCTCGGCGACGATAGCCTTGTCGATATCGTCCAGATTGCCATCGAACCAGTCGAGCACCTTCTGCAGTTCGATCACGGTGCCGGTGGGCGACAGCTTGCCGGAGCAGATGAAATACTTGCCATCGGGACTGGCATTGACGCCATGGGGATTCTTGGGCACGGACACGGTGGCGGTCAGCGCGGTTTTCGGATCGGCGTTCGACGCCCGGGTGCCATCGACCACCGGTACCGGAGAATCACCGAAGGTGCTGTAGCTACCGTCCTTCACGGCCTGCTCGATACGGGCGATGTTGAAGAAGATACAGGCATCGCGCTCGGCGGACATCATGTCCTCGTAGTGCACGCCGTTCTCGGTATTGTACTGGTTGCAGGCGGCCAGCTTGCCGTCGAAGGAGGTGGCGCACAGGTCGCAGTTACCGTCGATCATCACCTGCCAGCGCACTTCCATGGTCTCGGCATCGAGGCAGCTGAACATGGCACGATACTGCTCCGGCGAATCGATATCCCGGCCGTCATTGGGCACCGGGATGTGGAATTCACTGCCGCAGAACACCCGGGTGGTGTAATTGATGGCCGCATCCACCGGATCCCGCTTGTCCGGGAAGATGCCATGGAAGCCCTGCACGTTCGGCAACTTGGTGATCTTGTCGCAGACGAAGGTGTCCAGGCGGATGCGCGCCACGCGGGAGTTGAGCTTGTCGTTGATCCAGGCGTAGCGGCCGTCGTAATTGCCATCCTTGTAGGAGGCATGGGTGTGATGGGTATCGCCCACGGTGAACTGCAGGCTGCCGTCGGCCTTGGTGCCCATGATCGCCTTGGATTCATTGGTAACACCCCAGCCCACCAGGGCATCGGGCACGAAACAGGGCACGCGGTGGATCTCCCGGCCGGAGGGCATGCCCAGCACACGGAAGTCGCCGGTATGCCCACCGCTCCAGAAGCCGTAGTATTCATCCAGCTGACCCGGCTTGGGATGGATCGGGTCCGCTTTGGCCAGGGTACCGCTGGCGGGCACGGCCGGGGCGGAAGGCGCAGAACTCTCCTGCTTGCAGGCGGACAGGCCGACGGACAGGCCGGCGCCGGTCAGGCCGACCAGGGCGGCGGTATTGAGGAATTTGCGGCGGCTGGGATCGATCGCGCCGTCCTGAGGTTGGTTCGCTTCCTGGGTCTTGTCCTGGCTCATGGCTGCATGGCTCCGTCGGTTCGGGGGATTCAGTGCCCTGTCGCCCCGGCCCACGCTGCGCGAGACCGGTGACGGCATTTTAACTGGCATGGGAAATGCCGCATTGGAGTGTGGCATATCACACAATATAGAATCTAGCGGATTACAAGGCTCTGGTACCTGCATCAGGTCAAGTGAGGCGGGTTTTTCACTTGTAGTTGACGGAGATCAATATTCTTCGGGCGCGCATGACCGTCTCTCATACTTATAAGCTTGTCCTAATATTCAGGAACCGATTACAGCCACAACGCTACCCATGAGCCTCGACTACACCCTGACACGCCTGAGCGAGATCCTGGAAACCCACGAGGGAGACCACGCCGCCTGGCTGCGCGACCTGGCCAGCCGGCGCAAGGATGAAACGATCTTCTATGCCAGCCTGAACAGCCAGCGCATGTGGGGCGGCGCCGGCTCCATCGCCAACGAGGCCCTCGCCGACAACCCCGGCATCGACCCCGCCCGGTGGGAACTCGAAATCCGCGAATTTCGTGGCCTGATGATCGACCTCGCAGAACACCTGCGGGCCCGCGACCGACACTACCCCGACATCGATTTCTGGCTGAGCGCCTTCAGCAGCTGGCAGCAGGCGGGGATTTGAAGCGCGCAGCCGTCATGCCCGCGCAGGCGGGCATCCAGATGTATGCTTTCCAGAATATTTATTTACCCGGCCCCGGCATGTTGAAGAATCTCGACTACCCTGTAATCAAGCAATCCCGGCCAGCAACACTAACATCCATAAAAACAAGGAGATTTTTGCCATGCCTATCACGACGCCCGCCAACGGTCTGTCCCGCGTAGTACTGCTCGGCCTGCTGACACTGATCGGTTCGTCCCTGAGCGCGGAGACCGCTACCCAGGAGCCGGCACTGGCCTGGACCCATGACGATCCCGACCTCCAGTGGGGACCCTGCCCCGACTTCATCCCCACGGGCTGCCAGATCGCCGTACTGCATGGCGACCCGGCAAAGGAGAACGCGGATATCTTCTTCAAGGTGCCCGGAGGCGACTTCACTGTCCCCCATCACCGCCACACCTCCGCCGAGCGCATGGTGCTGGTCGCCGGCGAAATGCTCGTCCAGTACGACGGCCAAGAGGCCATCATCATCAAGCCCGGCACCTATGCCTATGGCCCGCCCCAGCTGCCGCATTCGGCCATATGCCAAAGCGAGGAACCCTGCGTGCTGTTCATCGCCTTCGAGGAACCCGTGGATGCCATGGCCATTGCCAAGGATTGAAGGGCCCCACGGCTTCCAGGCTGGCGGATGGACCAGCAGTGGATGTACAAACGGCTGATGAAATGGACGAATGTTCCTTGGAACAAGTGGGAACCCTTTGCTTGGCGAAACCAGGCTGAGTGCCCACTAAACCGTAGGAACTATCACGTCGGCTGGATGGGCTTGTAGGTTTCGATCTGCCTTTGCACTTCATCCAAATGTGCCTCTACAAAGTTCAAAATGCTTTCGGATTCCGTTTCATCCAGCAACGACAAGGCGTAGTGGCTTGCGACATAGCACAAGGAAAACGCCATAATTGAGTTCGATAGGCTAGAACCGTGCACCTCCTCGTTCGCAACATAGGTGCTCAGCGCTGCCTCCGTCGCGACTTTTTCGTTCTTGCGCGTTCTCTTGATACCCCGACGCTTTAAGCACACAAGCGGGGCCAGATGGAACAGTTCTTTCTCCGTCAGTTCTGCGCCGACGGCTGGCCCGAAAGGGATGGCCTCAGCTGCGTCTTGATATGCGCAAACAATCTCCGCCATCCATTCCTTCGGCGATTGTGGGACTCTTTCATGCATCGGCGGCACTCACATTCGAAACCTAACGCCGCAAACAACGGCGCAGCTTTGCTGCGTCCGAGTGCTTTGAATTGTTAGATTTCATGTGGCACTACTTAAAAGAAATGGGGCTCTGAGGTTGAGTATTTACCTGAAGCTGGAATACGTCCGGCCTAGAATAGTGACCAGCGACATCAAGTGTTCTTTTTGCTTGTAC
>JAIVHA010000061.1:0-6520 GCA_020201295.1 Lysobacteraceae bacterium
CCGGTCCGCGGCCAGGAATCCGTGGTAGTCCCGCTCCCGTGCCAGGCGAGTGAATTCAGCCATGGCCGCGTCTTCCCTGCCCAGGGCGTGCAGAGCCCGTGCGCGCCAGTAGCGCCATTCGCTTTTGTCACGTTCGTCGTCGGACAGGGCCGCGTGACCGTAGAGCACCTGTTCCCACTGCTCCCCCACCAGTGCCGAACGGATGCGCCACTGCTGCACCGTATCGTCGGCGCTGGTGTCGGGGACCTGGATCAACCATTCCAGGGCGCGCGGGTGATGGGCGAAGGCCGCGGACAGGGCCATGCGCCGCAACGCCGCAGCGGCCGCTGCGGGATCCAGGCCATGCCGTGCGCGCAGGTCTTCCCAGCGGGCAAAGGCCTGTTCGGGATCATGACGGGCCAGGCGGATCAGGCCATGGTGGATGATCTCACGCGCCATGAGGCCTTCGGTGCGCAGGGCCTCGTCCGCCAGCATCTGTGCCGGCCGGCGGTGCATATCACTCCATTGCTGCACCCAGCGGCGGTCCTCGGCGGAGAGTTTTTTGGCGAGAAAGGCGGCGAGCTCCAGTCGGCCGGCCTCCATGGCCAGGCCGATGCGCTCCCAGATCAGGGCGGTGGTCATGCGGCTACTGGCATAGAGCACATCGAAAACGGGGTCACAGGCGCCGGGTTGGGAACGGCCGACCGTCCACAGGTCGCGGGCCTGCTCGAGCAGGGCCTCATCCTGTTGGTTGTTTGCCAGCCTCGCCCGCAGGGCGAGGCATTGCAGTTCCACGCCCTGGGGCTCCTCGTAGAAGGCGAGGAAGCGCGACCAGTCCCGCTGATCGGCGAGATGGCGCAGCCAGCTGGCGCGCAAGCGACGCGCCAGGGAGGTGTCGGGATGGGCCTCCAGGAACTCCGTGATACTGGCATCGGTCTGGGCGCTGAGATGGCGCTGCAGTTCCCAGTACTGGAGATAGGGCTGGAGTGGATAGTCGGGAATGCGCGCGGCCAGTTGCCGGAACTGCTGGCGCTGGCCGCGGTTGAGGGCCGCGCGTGCCTCCAGGAACAGGGCGCGCTGTTCCGCCAGGGGGTCGGGGGCCGAGGGTGCGGAGGCGCCGGGGAAAGGCACCAGCAGACCGATGATGATACTGAAGAACAAGGCTCGCGAGAGAACCTGCATTGCGATACTTCCCAGCGGGTGGCCGACTATCACCGCATGAGTATACCTATCCCCTGGCAAGCTGCTGGCCTTTCGGCGAGGAGGGCCGTTGTCGGAAATCTGTACGCCTGAAAGCAGGAAGATCAGGAAAAAAATTTTTCACAACAGACTGATATGTATAGGCAATACCCAAAAATGATCCTCCGGGAATCGTCGGATTTATTTGCAAATAGTTTCTCCATGTTCTTCGGTAAGTTATGAATCAGGGGGTTGCAGTCGCGCAATGAACCAAAAAACCGCGACCGGCACGAAAATCAATGTTTCGGTGATCACCAGCTCCGAGGTACCCGTCCCCGCCGCCGTCTGGCTGCTGGGTTCCGGGCTGCTCGGGCTGGTAGCGGTGGCGCGGCGCAGTGAAAAACGGCGGCCAATGGCCGCCGTTTTGCTTTTGGATCAAAACGCGCTTATCCGCCTGTCATGGACATGAAGCGCAGCACCTGCTCGGGCTTTTCCCGGAATTCATGGCGCTCCGGCTTGCGGGCGATGGCGCCGTGAATGGCTTCCTCTAGTTCCGTATCGGAGATGCCGGCGCGCAGCAGCGGGCGCAGTTCCAGCTTGTCCTCCTGTCCCAGGCACAAGTAGAGGGTGCCGTCCACGCTGAGGCGCACCCGGTTGCAGGTTGCACAGAAGTGCTGGGAGATGGGTGTGATGAAGCCGATGCGCAGCTCGGTGCCGGCCACCTGTACGTAGCGGGCCGGGCCGCCGCCGGGCATCATCCCGGGAATGAGCTCGAAGCGCCTGCCCAGGCGCGCCTTCACGTCCTGCAGGTCCACATACTGGTCGGTGGCCACGCGCCCGGTGTCGCCCATGGGCATGGTCTCGATGAAGCGCAGGGTGAGGCCATGGTCGATGCAGAACTGCACCATGTCATCCACCTCGTCCTCGTTGACGCCTTTCATGATCACCATGTTGAGCTTGATGGGCGCGAAGCCTGCGTCACCGGCGGCGCGGATGCCGTCAAGCACCTTGTCCAGTTTACCGCCGGTGATGGCCTTGAAGCGTTCGGGGCGCAGGGTGTCGAGGCTGATGTTGAGCCGGCTGACGCCGGCCTGGCGCAGGGCCAGCGCATGGCGCGCCAGCCGCGTGGCGTTGGTGCTCAGCGACAGGTCCTCCACGCCCGGCAGGCGCGCCAGGGAGGCAGCCAGTTCCGGCAGGCCCTTGCGCACCAGGGGTTCACCACCGGTAAGACGGATGCGGCGCGCGCCCAGGCGGGCGAAGGCGGCGATGACCCGTTCGATCTCGTCGAAGCGCAGCCAGTGTTCCGGCTCCTCGAAATCCCGGAAGCCCTTGGGCATGCAATAACTGCAGCGCAGGTCGCAACGGTCCGTCACCGACAGGCGGACGTACTCAATGCTTCTGCCGAAGGGATCGACCAGCTGCGTGCTCATGTATGCAATATAGTCCTCGGCTGGGCCTGGTGCAATTGCGAGTGTCCGAAAAGACCATTAAAAAGCATGTAGGCGGGAACCTGACCATACAGATCCCATATTTTTTTTCTGTGTGTTTCCGTGGCCATAACAAACAGACTCAACCCAATCGTTGCAAAATCTCTCCTGTAGGAGCGGCGCGAGCCGCGAACATTCGCGGCTCGCGAGCTGGCCATGCCGGCCGCCAGCAGCAGCAGGGGCACCGGGAACACCAGCACCAGGAAGGTCCACTTGATGGCCAGGAACACCTGCCGGGGCGCGCCGTGGAAGAACTCGCGGGTGTTGAAGGAGCCGGCCATGAAGCCCTGGGATTTCTGCACGATGTTGCTGTGGGAAATGCCCACGGCGGTACGCAGGCTGGATTTGTACTGGATACGCCGGTTGCGCAGCAGCGACCAGACCCGGGTCACCAGGGCCGCCAGGGTGATGATGACGGCCCAGATCGCGTACAGGGTGGTCAGGTGGGGTGCCTGGATGGCCGCGTAGGCGGTCGCCAGGGTGAAGCCGGAGGCGGTGCCCAGCAGGGTGTAGTTGGCCACCGTCAGTGGCGTGTGCCATTCCTGCAGGAACTTGATGCAGGCATAGATCATGGCGGTGCAGACGAACAGGGCAAAACAGATCACCGTGCCGACCAGGCCCACCAACAGGCTGAGCTGGCCCTGCAGCGGGTTGCTGACACCCAGCACATTGGGATCCCAGCCGAAGTAGTGGAGCACGCCGTAGATGAACACCACACCCATGAACAGCGGCAGGACGATGACCTCGCGGGACAGCCAGGAGGTGCGCCAGCGGGCAATCGACCGCCAGGCCCGTTCCGGGTGACCCAGGTGGAAGAACGAAGCGAACAGTCCCGCGCCCAGGAACAACAGCGCGATCAGGCTGCCGATGCCGAAGAAGGCGGAAGGATTGTGGAGTTCGATGAAGCCCACCGCCGCATAGGACTGGGCGGTGACCAGTGCCAGGAACAGGCCCTGGCCGACCCCGCTGAGGGTGGTAAGAAAGATGACGGAAAAAGCCGGGTGCATGTCGAGCTCCTGAAAAAATCTTCAAAATCGGTTATGGCCACGGAAGCACACGGAAATACACGGAATGAAACACAGATGCTTCGATCATTCCTGTTGTAACGGAAACCACAGAAGGATCATCTACCAGCTTTGCAAAGCATGGATTTTTGATCTTGAAGTTTTCCGTGTATTTCCGTGTGCTTCCGTGGCCATTAAATGTTTTTGCCAAGCCGGCACCAGCCCGCGCGGGCTGGCCGCCGCGCCGCCCTTACCACATGGTCGAGTCGTCGAGGGTCGGACCCTCGATGGTATGCGGTGCCTGCTTGCGTTCTTTCTTCAGCGGGTTGTCCGCGCGAATCAGCTCATCCTCGTGGATGGTGATGCGGGTCTTGCGCCGCGGCAGGTAGTGATTGGCCGGCTTGGTGCCCCATTCGGGCATCAGCGGGTAGCCGCCGCGTTCGCGGATGGCCAGCGAGACCTCCGATTCCGGGTCATGCACATCGCCGAACAGGCGCGCGTTGGTCGGGCAGGCCATTACGCAGGCGGGCTTGCGCTCCGCTTCCGGCAGGCTGGTGTCGTAGATGCGATCCACGCACAGGGTGCACTTCTTCATTACCTTCTGGTGCTCGTCGATCTCGCGCATGCCGTAGGGGCAGGCCCAGGAGCAGTATTTGCAGCCGATGCACTTGTCGTAGTCCACCAGCACGATGCCATCGGATTCGCGCTTGTAGCTGGCGCCGGTGGGACACACGGGCACGCAGGGCGGGTCCTCGCAGTGCAGGCAGCTCTTCGGAAAGTGGACCGTCTCGGTGTTCGGATAGTCGCCCACCTCGAAGGTCTGCACCCGGTTGAAGAAAGTGCCGGTGGGATCCTTGTCATAGGGATTGTCGTCGGACATGTAGCCGGCGGGCCCCGAGGTGTTCCACTGCTTGCAGCTGGTCACGCAGGCGTGACAGCCGACACAGACGTTGAGGTCTATAACGAGTGCTAGTTGTGTCATGTGTGGTTCCAGTATTCGTGGCCCGGCGGGATTGCGCGCCAGTCACAATGGTTGCCCAATTTCATTGTAGGAGCGGCCTTGGCCGCGAACATTCGCGGGCATGCCCCAGGGCACTCTCTCGACCGCTACGCGGTCTCACCTTGAGCCCGCTCCTACAGGGGTGTACCAGACTCGCTCAGCGGTGCCCCTTCTTGCCGCCGGCGAACCAGGCCAGCCAGCTGGGCCGCTTCGATTGTCCCGGTACCGGCTGGAGCGGTTCAAACTGGGGCGAGCTCACTTCCGGTTCCTCGGCATCCGTCGGGTAGATGCGCACGCGCACATCGTACCAGCCGGCCTGTCCCGTCACCGGATCGGAGTTGGAGATGTGCTCACCGGCGCTGTGCGCGGGCAGTTCCTCCGAGATCAGGTGATTGAGCAGGAAACCCTGCTGGG
The DNA here is from genome assembly GCA_020201295.1 of Lysobacteraceae bacterium. GTDB lineage: Bacteria > Pseudomonadota > Gammaproteobacteria > DSM-19610 > DSM-19610 > JAIVHA01. Next base: position 5,064 of record JAIVHA010000061.1, read on the forward strand.
ACTCGTTGGCCTGCGGGCTCAGGCCCCAGGCGCCGGCGGCCTTGCCGACGGCGTTCCAGGTCCACACCGTGCCCGGCTCCACCGCCTGCGAATAGCGGCACAGGCAGCGCACCTTGCCCCACTGGGATTCGGCCCACATCCAGCCGCCGTCCACGATGCCGGCCGCCTGGGCGGTCTGGGCATTCACGTACAGGTAATTGTAGGTATGAATCTGGCGCAGCCAGGCATTCTGCGAATCCCAGGAGTGATACATAGCCATGGGTCGCTGGGTCAGCGCGTTGAGCGGGTAGCGGTGCTTGTCGCTGTACTGGGCTTCCAGCGGCTCGTAGTAGAAGGGCAGCGGGTCGAAATAGGTGTCGACGCGCTTGCGCAGCCGTTCCGGAGGCACCCGCCCGCCGGGTGTGCGGCCCTGGGCGGCGAGGCGGAACTTCTGCAGCACTTCCGAATAGATATGGATATTGATGGGTTCGGCGTAGCGGGTCAGGCTGTGGTCCTGCGCCCAGCGCAGGTAACCCTGGTTCCAGTTACGCATATATTGATAGGAACGCGGCAGTTCGTAATGAAACACGCAGTTGTTCTTTTCGTACAGCTCCCACTGGGACGGGTTGGGTTCGCCCTTCATGAACTTCTCGCCGCCCTTGCCGCGCCAGCCGGCCAGGAAGCCGATGCCGGAACCGGGGGCGGTTTCGTAGTTGATGACGAAGTCCGGGTAGTCGCGGAACTTGCGACTGCCGTCCTCGTGGGTGAAGGCCGGTAGCTTGAGGCGCGTGCCCAGCTCGATGAGGACCTCCTGGAAGGGCTTGCACTCGCCCTTGGGCGGCACCACCGGGACGCGCACCGAATCCACCGGGCCGTCGTATTCGGAGATGGGCCGGTCGAGCATGGACATGACGTCATGCCGCTCCAGGTAGGTAGTATCGGGCAGCACCAGGTCGGCAAAGGCCACCATCTCGGACTGGAAGGCGTCGCATACCACCAGGAAGGGGATCTTGAATTCCCCGTTCTCGTCTTTGTCATTGAGCATCTGGCGCACATCCACTGTGTTCATGGAGGAGTTCCAGGCCATGTTGGCCATGAAGATCATCAGGGTGTCGATCTTGTAGGGGTCGCCGCGCCAGGCATTGGTGATGACGTTGTGCATCAGGCCGTGCACCGCCAGCGGATGCTCCCAGGAGAAGGCCTTGTCGATGCGCACCGGTTCGCCCTGCTCGTCCACGAACAGGTCGTCGGGATCCGCGGGCCAGCCCAGCGGCATGCCCGCCAGCGGGGTGTTCGGCTGCACGCCTTCCGGGCCGGTGGGGGTCTTGGCGCAGGGCGGGATGGGGCGCGGGAAGGGCGCCTTGTGGCGGAAGCCGCCGGGCCGGTCGATGGTGCCCAGGATGGACATCAGGATGGACAGGGAGCGGATGCTGTGGAAGCCGTTGGAATGGGCCGCCAGGCCGCGCATGGCATGAAAG
>JAIVHA010000061.1:6534-15135 GCA_020201295.1 Lysobacteraceae bacterium
CCGGTGTGCCGTCCTCCAGGGTGAACTCGCCCAGCAGGTAGGGATCGGCGCCCGGGGTGTGGGTGGAGATGGGCTTGTTCAAGTCGCGGTCCCACCACAGCTTGTTCTGCGGGTCGAAGCAGCCTTCCTCCACCGGCACCTCGAAGCGCACGAACATGCCTTCCTCGGAGCTCTTGGTATCCAGGTTCACCAGTTCGGCGGCGTTGGAGTACTGGATCAGGAAGTCGCGGTCATAGAGGCCGGTCTTGATGATCTCGTGGATCAGGGCCAGGAACAGGGCGCCGTCGGTGCCCGGTTTGATGGGTACCCACTCGTCGGCGATGGCCGAGTAGCCGGTGCGCACCGGGTTGATGGAGATGAACTTGCCGCCATGGCGCTTGAACTTGGACAGCTCCATTTTCAGCGGGTTGGAGTGATGGTCCTCGGCGGTGCCGATCATCACGAACAACTTGGCGCGTTCCAGGTCCGGGCCGCCGAACTCCCAGAAGGAGCCGCCGATGGTGTAGATCATGCCGGCGGCCATGTTCACCGAGCAGAAGCCGCCGTGGGCGGCATAGTTGGGCGTGCCGTAGTTCTTGGCGAACAGGCCGGTCAGGGCCTGCATCTGGTCGCGGCCGGTGAACAGGGCGAACTTGCGCGGGTCGGTGGCGCGGATGTGGGCCAGGCGCTCTTCCAGCATATTGAAGGCCTCGTCCCAGGAGATCTCCTCGAATTCGTTGGTGCCGCGTTCGGCACCGGGCTTGCGGCGCAACGGCCTGGTCAGGCGCGCCGGCGAGTACTGCTTCATGATCCCGGAGGAGCCCTTGGCGCAGATGATGCCCTTGTTCAGAGGGTGGTCCGGGTTGCCCTGGATGTAGCGCACCTCGCCGTCGCGCAGGGTGACGCGAATGCCGCAACGGCAGGCGCACATATAGCAGGTGGTGTTGCGGGTCTCGATGCGGCTGCCCTGGTCGGCGGCCTTGAGGACGGGGTCATGAATGGGGTTGGCCATGATGATTTCCTGGGGCGCTCAGCGAGCTGGCTGTAGGATGGGGGGAGAATCGTATCCGGGAGCGTTTCTTGACGCCAATCAAGAAAGTAAAAAACGTCATAAAATATTATAATATGCTAATTTATTAATTGAAATGAATCAATGTAAATTCAATAACCTGTGCATGGATTCATTAAATAAGGTGGGCTTATGCGTGGGAAAGATAAAACTGGTTGGCATTCTGATTTACAGCCTCTATGGTATGCATCCCCGCCGCTGGACGGGTCCGGGCTGCCCGCGCCGAAAAGGCCGCACGGCGCACCAAGTAAACCATATATCACGCATACCGTGTTGGAAGGAGTCTCATGTCGAATCTGGTGAAACCCCATGGCGGGGGGGGTCTGAAGCCCCTGCTGCTGGTAGGGGACGCGCTCGCCGCTGAACAACAGCGCGCCGCCGGCCTGCCCAAAGTCAATGTATCCTCCCGCGAGGCTGGCGACATCATCATGATGGGCATCGGTGGCTTCACCCCCCTCGATGGCTTCATGACCCATGCCGACTGGGAGGGCGTCTGTGACGGCATGAAGATGGCCAACGGCCTGTTCTGGCCCATCCCGGTCACGCTCTCCACCGACGAGGCCACCGCCAAGGGACTCAAGGAGGGCGACGACGTCGCCCTGTTCGACCCGGAACGAAACGAGATCCTCGCCACCATGCGGGTGACCGAGAAGTACGGCATCGACAAGGCCCACGAGTGCATGATGGTCTACAAGACCACCGACGAGGAGCATCCGGGCGTCAAGATGGTGATGGCGCAGGGCGCCGTCAACCTGGCCGGCCCCATCAAGGTGTTGTCCCAGGGCGGTTTCCCGGAAGAGTACGGCGACCAGTTCATGACCCCGGCGCAGACCCGCGCCGAATTCGAGAAGCGCGGCTGGCATTCCATCGCCGCCTTCCAGACCCGCAACCCCATGCACCGCTCCCACGAGTACCTGGCCAAGATCGCCGTGGAGACCCTGGACGGCGTGCTGATCCACTCCCTGCTCGGCAAGCTCAAGCCCGGCGACATCCCCGCCGACGTGCGCAGCAAGGCCATCGGCGTGCTGATCGACAAATACTTTGCCAAGAATACCGTGATCCAGGCGGGCTATCCCCTGGACATGCGTTATGCCGGTCCCCGCGAGGCCCTGCTGCATGCCCTGTTCCGCCAGAACTACGGTTGTTCGCACCAGATCGTGGGACGCGACCACGCCGGCGTGGGCGACTACTACGGGCCCTTCGACGCCCACCACATCTTCGACCAGATCCCCGCCGATGCCCTGGAGACCCAGCCGCTCAAGATCGACTGGACCTTCTGGTGCGACAAGTGCGACGGCATGGCATCCATGAAGACCTGCCCGCACGAGGCCAGCGACCGTATCCTGTTGTCCGGCACCAAGCTGCGCAAGGCCCTGTCGGAAGGTGAGGATGTATCCAGCAAGTTCTCGCGCCCCGAAGTGCTGGAGATCCTGCGTGCCTACTACGGCAGCATCAAGGACGAGGACAAGGTTGAAGTGAAGCTGAGCGGCCATTCGGCCAAGTAAACCCGATCATTGCAAAATCTCTCCTGTAGGAGCGGCGCGAGCCGCGAGCATTCGCGGCTCGCGCCGCTCCTACAGTGCCCAAGCCGATCTACTCACAGGCCCCGTCCCCGCCCAGTTCCTTCCAGTTGGTGATCCTGCCGAGGAAGATATCCTGCAATTGATCCAGGGTCACATCGTTTAGGGGGTTATCGGGATGGACGATGACCGCCAGGGCGTCCCAGGCCACGGGCACCAGGGTCGCGTGTTCCTCGGCTCCTTCGTTGGGCAGTTTCAGCCGGCTGGTACCGCCGATGTCCGTCTCCCCGGAGGCGACATCGCGTATGCCCTTGGTGGCCCCGCCACCGGAAATGTTGATCTTGACGCCCGTACGTTCTTCGTACAGTTTTGCCAGGTCATCCATGTAGGCATGGCGGCTGATGCCACAGCCCGTCCAGTTCAGGGTGACCCCCGCACTGGCGGGTGCCAGGTCGGCACGGGCGGTTCCGGTAAGCACGAGCAAGGCGATGGCAAGCCAGGTTGAACAGGCTGGGCGGATTGACATGGTGAACCCCCTTGGTGGATCAAAATGGATGCGGTTCTTGTTTTCTTGTACAGGGAAAGATGTCGTGGCATCTTGATCTGTTCCACAAAGCGCAAGACGTACGACAAGGTCAGGTGTAGTGAATTGAAAAAAATAGGGTATTTGTCCGGCCCCTCAGGCACTGGCTGCGCCAGGCGCCCGCTGCGGCCATGAGTGAGGACTACCTGGCGCGAATCCGCGCGGACAATGTCTTGTCCACCACCCTGCGTGGCCAACCGCTGACCTTCCACAGTACCTGGGGCCTGTTCTCGCCGCGGGAGATCGACGAAGGGACGGAATTGCTGCTGCGCCATATCGAGGTGCGGCCAGAGGATGATTGCCTGGATCTCGGCTGCGGCTATGGCCCCATCGGGATCACCCTCGCGAAACTGGCCCCGGCCGGGCAGACCCTGATGGTGGACAAGGATTTCATCGCCGTCGAATACGCCAATCTCAATGCCCGCCTCAATCAGGTGCCCAATGCCCGGGCCGTGCTCAGCAATGCCTTCCAGCATGTGGGTGAACACCGCTTCGATCTCATCGCCTCCAATGTGCCCGCCAAGGTGGGCAAGGAACTGCTGGCGATCATGTTGCACGATGCCCATGCCCAGCTGCGCCCCGGCGGGCGCATCTGGGTGGTGACCATCACGGGGCTGCGGCGCCTGTTCGAACGCTCCCTCAAGGAGATCTTCGGCAACTACGAGAAGGTCAAGCAGGGCAAGACCTATACGGTGGCCTGTGCCGTCAAGGCGGATGGTTGAGGGCATGGAAACCATCATCGACCTGATTCGCCATGGCGAACCGGAAGGCGGCAGCCGTTATCGCGGCCATGGGGTCGACGATCCCCTGAGTGAGCGCGGCTGGTCACAGATGTGGAGGGCCGTGGGCGATCATGCTCCCTGGCAGGTGGTCGTCAGCTCACCCCTGCGGCGCTGCCGCGCCTTCGCGGAGGCCCTGGCCGAACGTCATGGCCTGACGGTCGAGGTGGACGAGCGTTTCCGCGAAATCGGCTTCGGCACCTGGGAGGGCCGCGGCCGGGAAGAATTGCAGCGCGAGCGGCCCGAAGAGTACGCCGCCTTCTATCAGGACCCGGTGCATGCGCGTCCTCCCGGGGCCGAGGACCTGGATGCCTTCATTGCACGGGTGGTGGCCGGTTACGAGGAGATGGTGCAGGCCCACAGTGGCCGTCATTGCCTGCTGGTGTCCCATGCGGGCGTGATGCGTGCCATCTTGGCACATATCGTCCAGGCCTCTCCCGCGGGTCTGTATCGCATGCAGATTCCCAACGCTACAGCAAGCGCATCCTGGCCATCATGGCCGAGGCGGAGCAGGTCATCGCGGAGCTGAAGGGAGTGTCGCGCGGACGCCTGACCATCACGGTTGCCAGCACCGCCAACTATTTCGTGCCGCGCCTCTGGGCCAGCTTTCGTGCGCAGCATCCGGATGTGAATGTCAGCCTCGATGTCACCAACCGTGCCGGACTGATCCAGGCGCTGGCGGATAATGCCGCCGACCTGGTGATCATGGGCCAGCCACCGGAACACCTCGACCTGGTGGCCGAGAGTTTCATGCCGAACCCGCTGGTGGTGGTGGCGCCCCCCAATCACCCGCTGGCGCGCAAGAAAAACATCCCCCTGGGTCGCTTGCAGGAGGAAATCTTCCTGGTGCGCGAACCGGGATCCGGCACCCGTTCACTCATGGAGCGGGTGTTCGCGGAAAAACACCTGGAGCTGTCCACGTCCATGGAGATGAGCAGTACCGAGGCCATCAAGCAGGGGGTGGAGGCCGGCCTGGGGCTGGCGTTGCTGCCGGTGCATACCCTGGAAATGGAATCGGCCCTGAAGCGCCTGGTCATCCTGGATGTGGAGGGCTTTCCGGTGGTGCGCGACTGGTACATCGTGCACCGCGCCGGCAAGCGCTTATCCGCCCTGGCGCAGTCCTTCAAGGACTTCGTCATGCGCGAGACGTCGGAAATCATCCCCGTGCCGGAAATGAAAAACCAGCGGTGAGAAACGTGGGCTAGTGATCTATTGTCATGGGCTTCGCGGCCAGAGGCCGCTCCTACGGGGGCCTTGCATTACGATGTCAATAATTTCCGTGTTTTTCCGTGGCCATCAAGTCCGACAGGCTCCTAGGGGCCATTCAGGATTTGGCGGGACGGCGAATGGTGCCGTCGAATACGGCCTGCGCCGTGTCGGTGGGGCCGTCTCCGTTGTAGAAGGCCTTGCGGACCATTTCTTCCTGCTTTTCGAACAGACGGATGTTGCCGCCGCCATGCCACTGGAAGTCGTCCGAAAGAATGCGAAATACCTCGGACCGGAATTCATGAAAGGTAATGGAAGCACCCTGCGGCGTTGTGACCTGCAACTTCTCCATAACGTTGTTTCCCCGGAGTCTTGTAAGTGGCCTTTGGGGGGGGTGCGGACGCCGCGCTGGCGCATCACCCTGGCACTCCCCCCGAGGTCTTGCGACCTTCTTATTGTTCAAGGCACCCCTGGAAGGGGCCTGGCTGGCGATTCTTGGTGTAGCCAGTCGGTGGAGGATAGGCCAAATCTCTGCTCAATGCCATTGATCGAAAAATAAAAATATTAATTATTTGTTTTTAATGTATTTTATTTTTATTTGACGGAATAATTTACAGTTCTTTGTGTAGCGAAAGTGCCAGGGCCAGATTCGCATCGGCATCCGCGCCCAGCAGGGTGAAGTGGCCCATCTTGCGCCCCGGGCGGGCCTGGCGCTTGCCGTACAGGTGCAGTTTTACTTCCGGCTGGGCCAGCAGGCGTGACCAGTCCGGCTCCCCGCGGGTCCACAGGTCGCCGAGCAGGTTGACCATGACGGCCGGGGACAGCAGCCGCGTACTTGCCAGCGGCAAACCGCACAGGGCGCGTACCTGTTGCTCGAACTGGGAGCTTGCGCAGGCATCGAGGCTGTAGTGCCCACTGTTGTGGGGTCGGGGCGCCAGCTCGTTGACCAGCAACTCGCCGTCCCGGGTCAGGAAGAATTCCACGGCCAGCACACCCACGTAGTCCAGGTCCTCGGCCATGGCGCGGGCCATGCCGATGGCCCGCTCCGCCATGGCGGGGGCGACCCGGCCCGGTACCAGGGTGGTGTGGAGGATGCCGTTGCGATGGACGTTCTCTCCCACCGGGTAGACCTCCACCTCGCCATCGACGCCCCGAACCAGCACCACGGACAGTTCCTGGTGCAGGGCCACCTTTTCTTCCAGCACGCAGGGTACGGCGCCCAAGCGGGTGAAGGCGGCATGGGCCTCCTCCCGAGAGGAAACCTCTTCCTGTCCCTTGCCGTCATAGCCCAGGGTGGCGGTCTTCAGCAGGGCCGGCAGGCGCAGCCCGGCCAGCGCGCTGTCCAGGTCGGCGCTGGCGAGGATGGGAAAGAAGGGGGCCGTGGCCAGCCCCAGGTCACGCACGAAGGTCTTTTCACGAATGCGGTCGCGGGCGATGGCGGTGGCTTCGCCGGCGGGGCGCACGGGACAGTGGTGCGCCAGGGCCTCCAGGGTCCGGGCCGGGACGTTCTCCCATTCCGTGGTGATGGCGGCGCACAGGGCACCCATGTGTTCCAGGGCCTCGGGGTCCTGGTAGTCGGCCTGCAGATGCTCGTCGGCCATGGCCCCGGCCGGACTGTTGGGGTCGGGGTCGAGCACCATCACCCGGTAGCCCAGGGTGCGTGCGGCCACGGCGAACATGCGGCCCAGCTGGCCACCGCCGAGCACGCCGAGCATGGCGCCGGGCAGGATCACGGCGCGGGGGGCAGTTCCATGGCCAGGGCGTGCTGGCGCTGTTCCTCGCGGAACGCCTCCAGCGCCGTGGCCAGGCGGCTGTCCGTGAGGGCCAGGATGCTGATGGCGTAGAGGGCGGCATTGGCGGCGCCGGCGCTACCGATGGCGAAGGTGGCCACGGGCACCCCCCTGGGCATCTGTACGATGGACAACAGGGAATCGAGACCCTTCAGGTGATGCGAGGCTACCGGCACCCCCAGCACCGGCAGGGTGGTCTTGGCCGCCAGCATGCCCGGCAGATGAGCGGCGCCGCCGGCCCCGGCGATGATGCAGCTCAGGCCTCGTTCCCGCGCCGTGGCGGCGTATTCGAACAGCAGATCGGGGGTGCGATGGGCGGAAACGACCCGTGCCTCGAAGGGGACATCAAAGCGTTCCAGCAGCTCGGCGGCCGCCTGCATGCAGTCCCAGTCGGAGTTGCTGCCCATTACCAGGCCCACGCGGGGTGTGATTGTCATCGGGAATCCAGTGGTCGCCCAGGGAAACGGCGCAGTCTACCACCGAACGGGGGGATTTCTAAGCCCGGCGGCGGCTGATTAATGGCCACGGAAGCACACGGAAAAAATCATTGTGATGCGATGCCCCTGTAGGAGTGGCCTCTGGCCGCGAACCCTCTGTGGTGCACCGGGCGTTCGCGGCCAGAGGCCGCTCCTACAGGCGGTTTCCATTGGCAGCAATGCAATCTTTCCGTGTGTTTCCGTGTGGTTCCGTGGCCATTCTCCAGGCATGACCCGCGCTCCCCAGGCCTCGCGCCAGCGGGTACAATGCCCCCTTTTCCATCTGGTCCCGGAGTCCCCCATGCTCGATGTCCTGTTCGAATCCCGGCTCAGCAGCCTGCCCCTGGTCTATCGTGGCAAGGTTCGGGATGTGTATGGCGTGGGGGACGAGCACCTGCTCATCGTCACTACCGATCGCCTGTCGGCCTTCGACGTGGTGTTGCCGGACCCCATTCCCGGCAAGGGCGCGGTGCTGACGGCGGTGTCAGGCTTCTGGTTCAAGCGCATGAAGGATGTGGTGCCCAACCACCTGGCCGAGCTGCGCCTGGAGGAGGTGTTGCCCGACCCCGGGGAGCGTGCCCAGGTGGCGGGCCGCGCCGTGGTGGTCAAGCGCCTCGATGCCCTGCCCGTGGAGGCCATCGTGCGCGGCTACCTGATCGGCTCCGGCTGGAAGGATTACCAGAAGACCGGCGCCGTGTGCGGTATCGCCCTGCCGGCGGGCCTGCGCCAGGCGGAGCAATTGCCGGAGGCCATCTTCACGCCCTCCACCAAGGCGGCGGTGGGCGACCACGACGAGAACATCGACTTCGATCGCACCGTGGGGCTGATCGGCCGCGAGCTGGCGGAGCAGGTGCGCGACGTGAGCCTGCGCATCTACCGCGAGGCCGCCGACTATGCCCGCGGCCGCGGCATCCTCATCGCCGACACCAAGTTCGAGTTCGGCCTGGACCGCGATGGCCGGCTCACCCTCATCGACGAGGCACTTACGCCCGACTCCTCGCGCTTCTGGCCCGCGGACCGCTACCAGGTGGGCACCAGCCCGGAGAGCTTCGACAAACAGTATGTGCGCGACTACCTGGAGACCCTGGACTGGGACAAGACCCCGCCCGGGCCCAAGCTGCCCGACGAGGTGATCCATCGCACCGCCGAGAAATACCGCGAGGCGCTGGAGCGCCTGACCGGCTGAGATTCCTGCGCCC
>JAIVHA010000211.1 GCA_020201295.1 Lysobacteraceae bacterium
ATCGATGCCTCCCGGCAGGCCCAGACCGCCATCAACGAACTGGACGAACTGGTGGAAACCGGCTTCCACGGCAACGAGGTCAAGCTGGTGGAGTCCATGATCAAGACCCTGGACGAGATCGAGGGTGATGCCGACGAAATCGAGGTGCGCATTCGCGCCGGGCTGCTCAGCGTCGAGAAGTCGTTGCACCCGGTGGACGTGGTCTTCCTCTACAAGGTGATCGACACCGTGGGAAAACTGGCCGACTACGCACAGCGGGTCGGCAGCCGTCTCGAACTGATGCTGGCGCGCTGAGGGGGTCGGCATGGAATTCGAATACGGCATGATCCTCATCACGCTGGCCGTGATCTTCGGCCTGTTCATGGCCTGGGGCGTGGGCGCCAACGATGTCGCCAATGCCATGGGCACCTCGGTAGGCTCCGGGGCCGTCACCATCCGCCAGGCCGTCATCATCGCGGCCATTTTCGAGTTCGCCGGTGCCTACCTGGCCGGCGGCCAGGTCACCCAGACCATCCGCAGCGGCATGATCGACACGGGGATGCTGTCCCAAAATCCCGAGTTGCTCGTCTATGGCATGCTCGCCTCACTGCTGGCGGCGGGCATCTGGCTGCTGGTGGCCTCGCAGCATGGCTGGCCGGTCTCCACCACCCATACCATCGTCGGCGCCATCGTCGGCTTCGGCGCCGTAGGCATCGGTCTCGGCGCGGTGCAGTGGAACAAGGTGGGCACCATCGCCATGAGCTGGGTGATCTCGCCAGCCCTGGCCGGCATCATTTCCTACTGGCTGTTCGTCAGCGTGCAGCGGCTGATTCTCAACGCGGAGCAGCCCCTGGAGGCTGCCAAGCGCTATGTGCCCTACTACATGTTCCTGGTGGGCTTCATCATCTCCCTGGTCACCCTGTTCAAGGGCCTCAAGCATGTGGGTCTGGAACTGCAGGCTCACGAGAGCTATCTCATTGCCTTCGCCATCGGCGTGGCCACCATGCTGTTCGGGCGGGTCGCCATCCGCCGCCTGCGCTTCGATCCGAGCGCCGACCGGGACTTCCATTTCACCAACGTGGAAAAGGTGTTCGCCGTGCTGATGATGGTCACCGCCTGCGCCATGGCCTTCGCCCACGGCTCCAACGACGTGGCCAATGCCATCGGGCCACTGGCCGCGGTGGTCAGCATCGTCCACACCGGCGAGGTGGCCAGCCAGAGCGCCATCCCCCCCTGGATCCTGCTGCTGGGCGCCGTGGGCATCGTCGTGGGGCTGATCACCTTCGGCAAGCACGTCATCGCCACTATCGGCAGCAACATCACCGCGCTGACGCCGAGCCGCGGCTTCGCCGCCACCCTGGCCGCCGCCACCACCGTGGTGCTGGCCTCGGGCACCGGCCTCCCCGTATCCACCACCCACACCCTGGTGGGTGGCGTGCTCGGGGTAGGCCTGGCGCGCGGCATCGCCGCCCTGGACCTGAACGTGGTGCGCACCATCTTCCTGTCCTGGATCGTGACCCTGCCCGCCGGCGCGCTCATGTCCATTTTCTTTTTCTACATCTTCCAGGCCATCTTTGGCTGATCCATGACCGACCTCTACGCCGTCATGGGCAACCCCATCGCCCACAGCCTGTCGCCGCGCATCCATGGCTGGTTCGCACAGCAGACGGGGCAGGACCTGCGCTACGAGGCGCGCCTGGTGGCGTTGGACGACTTTGCTGACGCAGTGGTGGCGTTCCGGGAGGAGGGTGGGCGGGGACTCAACATCACCGTGCCCTTCAAGCAGGAGGCCTGGAAGCTGGCCACGACGCGCAGCCCGCGCGCGCAACGGGCCGGCGCCGTGAATACCCTGGTGATCGGAGCTGATGGTGCCCTGTACGGCGACACCACCGATGGCGTGGGCCTGCTGCGCGACCTCACCCACAACCTGGGCCTCGACCTCGCCGGCATGGACATCCTGCTGCTGGGTGCCGGCGGCGCGGTGCGCGGGGTACTGGAACCCCTGCTGGCACAAGAACCGCACCGACTGTTGATCGCCAACCGTACGGCGGAACGGGCCACCAGTCTGGCGGCGGACTATCGCACCCTGGGCGCGGTGGAAGGCTGCGGTTTCGACGGCCTGGCCGGGCAGGGCTTCGATCTGGTGATCAATGGCACGGCGGCCGGCTTGCAAGACGAGGTGCCGGCGATACCCGGCACGGTGCTGAAAAAGGGGGGTTGCGGCTACGACATGATGTACGGCACGGAGCCCACGGCCTTTGTGCGCTGGTGTCGGGAGCTGGGGGCCGGGCAGACCGCGGACGGCCTCGGCATGCTGGTGGAGCAGGCCGCGGAGTCCTTCTTTCTATGGCGCGGGGTGCGCCCCGGGACCGCGCCGGTGATTGCCCGTTTACGCGGCGACGGTGTGTAGTATCGACTCCGGATGGCTCAGCATGGAGCGCCGCTCGTCCTGGCGGCGTTCCTCGCCTGGCCAGTCCAACTGGCGCCAGTCGAGCCGACGACGCTCATTGCCGGCGACACGCGACTGATATTCCCGCGCCACCAGCCGGGTATCCAGGAAGCGCTTGCCCGCGAGCCGGCCTACCAGCTTCTGGGCCTGTTTGGCATCCGTGGTTTTCAGCAGGGCGAAGCGCACCAGCTCACCTTCGCGTGTTTTCTTCTTGATGATGCGCAGATGCGCACCGGTTGGCAACCGCGCCAGTCCACACAGATCGGACTCGGTGGCCAGCGGGGGCAGATTTCCGATGAAGATCACCATGGCGGTATACCTGTTTGGTTGGCAGTCCGTAAAAAGTATACTCCAGAATCCACCAGACTGCCGAACAGGCCATAACCGCATGAATAACTGAATGTTATTCCAGGGTTTTCCAGCCGCCATGGCGCCTGGCCAGGGCCACGTAGTAGGCGGCGGAATATTCCAGGTACTGCTGTTCGCGCTCCGAGAGCGGGCGTACCCGCCGCGCGGGGGATCCCAGCCACAAATAACCGCCTTCCAGCACCTTGCCCGGTGAGACCAGCGCGCCGGCGCCGACCATGGCGCCCCGGCACACCCGCGCACCATCCATGACGATGGCGCCCATGCCGATCAGGCAGCGATCCTCCAGGGTGCAACCGTGCAGGATCACCCGATGACCCACGGTCACCTCGTCACCCACCTGCAGGGCGAAACCGCCGGGCGCATGCTCGCCGTCATGGGTGACATGCAGCACCGAACCATCCTGGATATTGCTGCGCGCGCCAATGCGGATGCGATGGATATCACCGCGCGCCACCGTCATGGGCCAGAGGGAACTGTCGGCGCCGACCTCCACGTCACCCAGCACCAGGGCGCTGTCCGCCACATAGGCTTCGGGATGAATCCGTGGCGTCATGCCATCGAAGGTTTGCACGGCCATGCCCGGCTGTCCTCACAATTGAATGAACCTAAAAGCCGTATTTGCCACGGAATCACACGGAAAAACACGGACAAGATCATGTGCTTGACACAAAAGCCCTCCTCACCTTCCAGGGGCTGTGTCGAGGCCTCGCAACGAGATTTTATTTCAGTGTCTTCCGTGTTCTTCCGTGGCTGAAATGGGTGTTTCAGGACGACCGCCTCCGGAACCAGGCACAGGAGCTTCCCGCCCTGACGGGAAGCCGGGTCTGCTTCAGCGCAACAGCAACACCGGCACCGAGGCGTTGCGGATCACGTTGGTGGTGGTGCTGCCCACCAGGAAACGCCGGATCACCGAGTGACCATAGGCGCCCATGATGAGCAGGTCGATGTCCTGTTCCTGGCGATAGCCGCACAGTACCCGCTCCACCTCGCCCTGGCGCAGCACCGCGGGGGCCTCGAAGCCGGCGGTCTCCAGGATGTTGCGTGCCCAATCCAGCTGGGCACGAGATTCCTCGTTGTCATTGCCCGCCATCACCAGGTGGCAGGGCAGGCCGCGAAACAGGGGACTGCCAGCCACCATTTCCACGCCCTTGCGGGTGGTGGCGCTGCCGTCGAAGGCCAGCATCACCCGCGTCGGTGGCCGGTATTCATGCGTGGTGACCAGGATGGGCCGGTGCAGGGTGCGCACCACGTTCTCCAGGCGACTGCCGATGTGCTCGCCGAGGTTTTCATCGTGCTTGCCCATCACCAGCAGGCGGGTCTCAGGCTCCAGTTCCACCAGGGTTTCCACCAGGTTGCCGTGCCGTTGCAATACCGTGGAATCACCGACCCCATCGGCCACGGCCCTTTCCCGGGCGGCCTCCAGCAACAGCCGGCCCTGCTCCAGGGCCAAACGACCGCGCTGCTCATCCAGGCTGGCGAGTTCCTCCAGCAGGGCCTCGCGGCTGCCCATGCCGATATTGCCGCTCAGGTTGCGCTCGATGGGGTATTCCGATTTATCCAGCACATGCAGGAACACCAGCGGCGCCTCCAGGCGCA
>JAIVHA010000132.1 GCA_020201295.1 Lysobacteraceae bacterium
GGATTTCGTGCGTGGCGCGGTGTTGCCGTCCAGCTACCTGGATCGCATGTATGACACGGACTTCGCGGGGCATTTCTACACTCCCGAGGAGATCACCGCCTTTCGCCGCAAGTGGTCCACACCGGAGTAGGCGCGACCATGGAAAACATTACCGTCATCATCAAGACCTTCGAGCGGCCACGCTCCCTGTTCCGCCTGCTGAAATCCTTGCGCAAGCACTATCCCCGCATCCCAATCGTAATCGCCGACGACAGCCGGGTCTCCTCCGAGGCGGATGTGCGCAAGGCATTTCCCGACCTGCGCATAGAATTCCACACCATGCCCTTCGACTCCGGTGTTTCCGCAGGCAGGAATCTCTGCCTGCAGCAGGTGCGTACACCCTATTTCCTGCTCTGCGACGATGATTTCGTTTTCGACCGGCGCGCCGACCTGGAATTGGCCCAGGACCTGCTGGAACGACATGACCTGGATCTGCTCGGCGGGCTCTACTACGACGTGTTCCCCCTGAGTGCCCGCGAGGCCCTCAAGGATCTGCTCTCGTTCCGGTTCTTCCGCCTTCGCAATCAACTGTCCATGCAGGGCGTGGCGCGACGCTTCTTCGGCAACCTGGTGACACAGGCCGACGGCTCCGTAAAGCTGGAGAAGATTCCCTATACCGATCCGCTGGTACGCTGCGACCTGGTACAGAATTTCTTTCTCGCCCGCACCCAGCGGGTGCGCGACACCGTGGGCGGCTGGGATGACAAGCTCAAGATCGGCGGCGAGCACGAGGCGTTTTTCCACAAGGCCAAGGGCACGGGATTGCGGGTGGGAAACAGCGAACGCTTCGGCATCGTGCACTATCAGGAAACCAATAAAAACTATCAAAGCTTCCGCGATCGGGCTCGCGACATCCGCCCCAAGGAATTCCGCGACTGGTTCAAATAACCAGCGCGCCCCGTCGACAGGCATGGGAATTCTCCCGCAAGCATCATCGTCAAGGTAACAAGCCTTTGCCCAAGCTGCGCAATCTGCACAAACTGATCGATCCAAAGGTTCGCCGCAAGAACTTGGAGGCCATGCGCCTTGGCCTGCGTGGTGCCTGGTGGCGGCTTGCCCGCCCGAACATGCCCGACCCGGTATTCGTGGTGGGCTGTTCCCGCTCCGGCACTACGGTAACCTATGAAACCCTGGCGGCGGCGCCGGGGCTGCTGTCCTTCGGCCACGAGATCCCGCAATTCTGGAACGGCCTGTATGGACCACTCAACAATGGCTGGGACTCCGAGGCCGCTGGTGCCGGACAGGCCAGGCCTGAACACCGCGCAGCCGCCTTCCGCTATTTCTATCAGCATCTGGGGGCGGGCCGAGTACTGGACAAGACCTGCATCAACACCCTGCGCATCCCCTATCTGCACAAACTGTTTCCCGAGGCGCGCTTCGTCTTCATACATCGCGACGGTCGCGACAACATCAGCTCTATGATGGACGGCTGGCGCCAGGGCCGCGTCGATGGGGGCTTTGGCCTGTCGCAGTTCTTCGGCCCCTCTCCCGAAGCGGTGGCCATCAATGACGGTGAGTTCCAGGAATGGCACTTCTTTCTTCCGCCCGGCTGGCGCGCCTACAACCAGGCCAGCCTGGAGGAGGTATGCGCCTTCCAGTGGATTAGCGCCAACCGCATGGCACTGGACGCGAGCCGTTCGATCCCCGGGAAACAATGGATCAGGATCCGTTACGAGGACATCCTGGAGCGGCCCGTGGAGTTGTTCCAGGAAGTGTTCGCGCAACTGGATATCCCATTCGACGAGCACCTGCGGGAACGCTGCGCCAGCCTGGATGGGCGCCCCACCAGCATCGTGGATGGACCGCCACGGCAACAGAAATGGCGTGACCGCAACCCCGATGCCGTGGCACGCATACTCGAGCGCATTCGGCCCATGATGCAGGAACTGGGCTACGCGCCGGAGCACTGAATGCCAGCGCATACCGCCACGAAAACCGCAAGCAATGAAATGGTCAGCGTGGTCATTCCCGCCTATAACGCCGCCGGATGGGTGGCCCGGGCCATCGACAGCGCACTGGCGCAGACCTACCCCCATAGGGAAATCCTGGTGGTGGACGATGGCAGCAGCGATGCCACGCCGCGGATACTGCAAGGCTATGGGGATGCCATCCGATCACTGCGCCAGCCCAATGGCGGACTCAGCTGCGCCCGTAACCTAGGCATCCAGCAGGCTCGGGGGGGATTCGTGGCTTTTCTCGACGCCGACGACTACTGGCTGCCGGAAAAGCTGGAGCGTCAGGTGGAATGCCTGCGCGCGGATGCACGCATCGGATTCTGTTCGACCCGCACCCGGGTAGTAAGTCCCGAGGGAGAATCCATGGGCAGCTGGGACTGCCCGGTCCGCGAGTCCACCCTGTTGCACACCCTGTTCCTGCGCCACGCCAGCGTGGCCGGCAGCGGTTCCAGCGTGCTGGTCCGGCGTGAGCTGTTCGAGCGGGCGGGACTGTTCGATTCCGAGCTGCGCAGCCTGGAGGACATCGACATGTGGATGCGATTGGCGGCCTTGACGGACTATGCCTGTATCGACCAGCCCCTCACGGTAATTGTGAAATCCCCGGCCAGCATGAGCGGCAACCTGGATGTGATGCGCAGTTCCGCCCTCCAGATCATGCACAAGAATCGCGCTCTGCTGCCCGCCGCGGACCGCGGTCGTTTCTGGCAAGCCGCCTACGCCGGGATGCTGGCCGACTATGCCAAATGGGAAATCCGCGCCGGCCGGCGCCCGGCCGCCATCCGCCACCTGCTGGAGGCCTTCCTCAGGGCTCCGCTGGCACGCTGGAAATTGACGCTCGGCATACTTTATGATGCCCTGAGGGGAAAATAACCGGAACACGCCTGTCACCCGCATCGCCTCATCCAGGAGCAAGGGATATGACCACTTTCATCACTGCACGATTTTCGCCGCGTTTCCCCGCGGGCCTGTTCCGTCGACTGCTGGCGACATGCCTGATTTGCGTCACACAAGTGTTCGCCACTCCGGCTTTCGCCATCGGCGCCTTCAAGCCCAGTCCCGGGGAACTGGCCATGCTGCCACCCTATTGCGGCCCCCGGGCCGAGACCTGGGGCAATGATGCCAGCCGACCGGAAGTGGCGCACTGGATGAGGTATTTTGGCAACGACTACATCCATATGCACCACTACTGCGTTGCCCTGCTCGCCATCAACCAGGCACAGATCAGCGTACACGAACCGGAGCGCAGGGCCGCCTACAACCGCGCCATCAACAATATCCGGTACATGGAAGAACGGGTGGGCCCCGACTTCATACTCTGGCCGGATCTGTTGCACAACCGCGCCCGCGCCGAACAGGGGCTCGGCAACACGGGGGCGGCGATCACATCCTTGCAGCAGGCCATTGCCCGCAAGGCGGACTACGCACCCCCTTACGCGGAACTGGCGGATATCCACCTGCGACTCGGACAAGCGGATGAGGCGCGCAAGGTGCTCGAGTCCGGCCTTGCCCAGCAGCCCAACTCCCGCCTGCTGCAACGCAGGATGAACTGTCTTGATGACCGCAGCGCACCCGGCTGCCGCTGACCCCACGCAACCACATTCCAGGCACCTGACTCCATGGCTGATTCTTCAAAAACACGACCCCGCCTGCGCCCCGGGTTGATCGGCGCGGCACTTGCCGCGCTGATCTTCACTATCCTGCTGGTCATAAAATCAATACTCGATTTCAGTCACACCGGTCCCACCATCCGCACCGAGATCGCCGAGCATTTCCTCGGCTACTCTCTCCTCTCCATTCTGCAACTGGGCTTGTGGACCTTTCTCATCGCACTGTTGCTGGCTATCGCCGGCATGCTGGTCCTGGCGGCACTAGGCCCGGCCCGACATGGAACTGGCCTGTTCGCGGGTTTCCTTGCCGGTGGCGTCGGCATCGCCGTCGGCTCCGCCTACCAGTTTTCCCATGTACTGCTCCATGCACCGGGCACCATTCTGGCCAGTTGGAATTATGCCCCGGCACGACTGGTAGCCCTGTGGCCCTACCTCCATCCCGCCACATTGCTCATCATCAAGATCGGCTTGTTGCTGCTCACGGCAGTCGCCCTGCTAATGCTGATCCGCCGTTACCTGCGCCATGGCCAAACGACTCCGGCTGCCACCCTGGGCCTGGCCGGCCTGGCCGTCAGTTTGCTGCTTTTCTGGGTGCATTGGCACCCGGAGCCCGATCCGAACACGGCGGTCCAGGCAAGGGCGGAAGCATCACGCCCGAATATCGTCATGATCGGTTCGGACACCCTGCGCGCCGATCGGCTCGGCGTTGCCGGTTACGAGCGCGAGCTGACACCGTTCATCGACAGCCTCGCGGTCCGGGGCAGTTACTTCTCCCAGACCTATGTCCCCGTGGGCCGTACCGCCCCGAGCATCACCAGCATCCTGACCGGCACCTGGCCTGATACCCATGGCATCCGCGACAATTTCGTACGCGATGACCAGAAACGTCTTGCATCCCCCTCTCTCGTACATCTGCTGCGGGAACAGGGGTACCACACCGCCGCCGTGGGTGACTGGGCGGCCAGCGATATCGGCAAGATCGAGTTCGGTTTCGATGAACTGCGGGTATCCCCGGACCAATGGAACTTCAAGTACCTGTTGCGCCAGGGCCCCAAGGACCTGCGTCTGTATGTCTCCCTGTTCACGGGCAACGAGGCTGGACGCATGTTCGTGCCACAACTCTATTACATGGCCGGCAGGCCATTGACTACTGAAAAGGGTCGTTATACCCGCGGCCTGCTCAATCGCCTGGCGGCGGACCAGCAACCCTTCTTCCTGATGTTGTTCATGGCCACCACCCACGCCCCCTTCGGCAGCGAATATCCCTACTACACCCTGTTCAGTGGCCGGGACTATTCAGGAGACACGAAATTCGCCATCACCGGCGTCACCAGCCCCGAGGAGGTCGCGCGTCGCCAGGCACAGGGACGAGATTCCTTCGACGTACAGCAGATCGTCGATCTGTATGATGGCGCGGTGCGCCATTTCGACGACGAGGTACGCAAGGTCGTCGAACATATCGAAAAGCTTGGCATTGCGGACAACACCATCCTGGTCATCTTCAGCGACCACGGCACCGACCTGTTCGAGCGAGGCACCTGGGGCCAGGGCAATATCGTCGGTGTACATGACTACAGCAGCCATGTGCCCCTGCTCATCCTGGACCCACGCCGTCCAGGGACCGGACCGATCGAGCGGGTGGTGCGTATCGTGGACCTTGCACCCACCCTGGCCGACCTGGCCGACCTGGAAACCGCTCCGGCGTTTGAAGGCGTATCGCTACTGCCTTACCTGGAACAACCGCAACAGGATCTGCGCCTGGCCTCCTACAATGAATCAGGGGCCTTGCTGGCCCATATCCATGGCATGGAGGAAGGCCGCCGCAAGGCGCCGCCACTGCTCGAGCTGCTGGAGGTCCCTGACAAAAAAAGCGGCACCATCTCCATCGGCGAGGCAGGACAGGCCGCCATCGAGGCCGCGCGCCAGAAGGCCATGCGCACCGATCGCTGGATGGCCATGCGCACGCCCATGGAGAACAGTAACCGTTATATGCTGTTCGACCTGGCCCGGGATCGCGATGGCATCACCGATCGCGCCGGAGAACATCCCGAGGTACTGGCCTGTTATCAGACTGCCTTTACCAGTGCCGACAGCCTGGCGCGGCGACTGGATTCACTCTCCGCCTGTCTGGAGGGGACTGAGGTCGTGACCAGGCGGACGCAAGCGCAGGAAGCCGATACGGACCGATGATCACGATTCCGGAATCCCGTACGCCATGAGTCTGCGCCAGGGGGTACTCTGGTCCTTTCTACAGGGCACGGGCGGGCGGGTATTGCAATTCGCCACCGGCATCGTCATGGCACGCCTGCTGGTGCCGGAGGATTTCGGCCTGATCGCCACCGTGCAGGTATTCACGGGCATTGCCGGCCTGATCAGCGGCGGTGGCATCATGCAGGCCCTGGTACGCCAGAAAACCTGTACCGCGGCGGACCTGAACACCGGTTTCTCCGTACAGCTGTTGTTCGCCACCGCCCTGTTCCTGCTGTTTTACCTTCTGGTAGCCCCGTTGGCGAGCGACTGGCTGGCGGATCCCCGTTACCTCGATCTCATCCAGGTCAGCGCCCTCGGCTTTTTCGTGCGCCCCTTCTGGAACTCCGCCAGCACCCGCCTGCAGCGCGACATGCGTTTCCGGGTACTGGCCATCAATTCCCTGTGGAGCCTGGTAGTCGGCAGCGCCGTGTCCATCACACTTGCACTGGCGGGTTTCGGGGTATGGAGCCTGGTGATCGGCGGCCTGGCCGGCTCCACCACCAACAGCCTGCTGAATGGTATCGCGGCACGCTGGATGCCCCGCCCCGCCATGAATCTGGATTCCCTGCGCGGCTTCTATCGCGCCGGCTCCGGTTTCGCCTTCATCAACATCCTGTATCACTTCTCTGACAAGGGCGTCACCCTGGCCATCAGCAAGATGATGGGACCGGCGCCAGTGGGTATCTTCAACAAGGGCCAGAGCCTGGCCGTCATGCCCACGGACCTGGCCAGTGCCTCCCTGAATAAGCCCCTGTTCCGCGCCATGGCCAAGGAACGCGATAACCGCGCGGCCATTCACTACCTGTTCACCCGGGCCGTGGTGTTCATGGCCGCGCTGACCTGGCCGATCCTGGCCCTGCTGGCCTGGTACAGTGAAGTCCTGATCGTGTTCCTGTATGGCGAACACTGGCGAGCCGCCGGACAGGTGCTGCAAATCATCGCCCTCGCCAGCCTGTTCCGCGCCTTCGGCCAGCCCTCCAGCACCCTGCTGATCTCCGGGTCCGGCATGCGCGCCTTCATCTGGATCCTCAGTGCCGGCGCCCTGCTGTTGATCGGCGCCGCTGTCTACCTGGCGGAATACGGTCTGTATGTGGTGGCCGCCGGCATCGCCAGCATCCAGGCGACACAGTTCCTGATCCTGCTGGGCAAGGCCGTGCGCCACCATGCCATCCCGCTGGCGCCGGTCTTGTCCGGCATCGTTGCACCCCTGCTGGGACTGGTCGGCATGCTCGCCACGCTTGCGCTGCTGGGCCTGCCGGCCAGCCCCCTGTACCTGGCGGGCTGGATCGGTATGCTGGCCCAGCTGTGCGCCGCCTCGCTCGCCTACGCCGCCATATTGTGGTTTACACCACGATCCCTGGCACGCAGCGAGTTGCAACGCCTGCTGCCCCTGCTGGGCATCAAGCCGCGTCAGGGGCCGGGGGACGCCTGACGCACCCGCTCTCCTTCCAGGAGAAAGGCCGGCTCGGGACCTGACAGGCTGACCCTGGGAAAGGGTGCGGGTGCCATGGCGCGCACATGGAGTTCGAACGGGTGCCAACCGCTCCCCAGCGACACGGCGATGCGGACGCCCCCCCGTTCCTTCCCCAGGGTCTCAGCCAGCAGGACCTCACCCCCGATACTCAGGCTTACCTCCCCCTCGGCTTCCAGCACGAGTTCATACAAGCCCGTCGCCCGGGTTTCGAACCGCCCCAGGTACTGACTGGCTTCCGGACGCAGGCTGCGCCACTCCCTGGGACCGATGCCACCATCCAGGCCCTCCAGCACGAGACGATGTTCCGTATCATCGACCTGGCGCACCCTGGCCTGCAGGCCGGCCGGGGTGGATTCTCCTGCCGGCACCGGATGCACCAGGGGCGGCAGGACGCGCAAGGACAAGGGCATGCTGCGTGCACGTGCGCCATCGGGGTACTGCGCCTCGGCCCACAGGCTGGTCATTCCTTGTCCCAGTTGGCTCACCGGCACACCGGCTTGCCATTGCCCCTCTCTCACCCTGACCTCTGCCAACTCACGCGTACCCTGGTACAGACGTATGCCGGTCGCCCCGGCAGCCCGACCGGATAGTTGCAAGGTCTCTCCATGGGGAACCTGCCCCCGATCCGCGTGCAGGGAAACCTGCCGTTCCCGGTTGTTTACCTGTACGAACCAGCGTCGGTAGGAACGGGTCTCGATTGGCCCGGCGGCCACCGCCACCAGGCGCAGTTCATGAGCACCATCGGCCAGGGTCCGGGTATCCAGGGCCACGGTCTCTCCGGGACCAGCCTCTGCGTGGGGCGCACCATCGATCCATATCTCTACCCGATCCAGGGTTTCACCGGGCAGCAGACGCGCGATCGGCTGAAGCGACACCTCGCCCCGCCAGGCCTGCGTCACCTCCGGAGACGCCAGTTCCAGTTCGGCAAAACGGGCAAAGGGCCGTGCCAGGGGATCGCCCACCACGATCAGCTGGTAGGGGGAAGCCAGGCTCTGGTAGAAGGCCTCGGCGAGGGAGCTGCCATCGGCGTAGTAGCGATGCAGCTGGGGCACGGGAAATTTCTCGATGAAGCTGAAGGGTTCCTGCACGGCGCCACTGGAACCGGCCGCGCCATGGCGAAGAAACTCACTGAGCTTGGTCTGCGCAGCATGGGAAAAATGCCCGCCGTAACTGGTAAAGGATTCGGCAATGGCCCCGGGCAGCAGGCGGCTGCCGGAACCCTCCCACTCGAACAGGCGCGTGCCCGCCACCAGGCCGATGATGTCGGTGCGGTTATGGGGAATACGACCGTCCTGGCCGCGTTGACCCTGGGCGATGATCTCCACCGCCCGCCCCCGCTCCTGCATGGCCTTCACCAGCGCGGGGAACAGGGGCTGGCGCACGCGGCTGCGGATGTTACGGTTTTCCATCAGGTACACGGTGCCCTCGGGATGGGTACCATCAGCACTGGCGGCACTGCCAAGGTAGGCGAGCATTTCCGGCAGGCTGTTACCGCGCACGCCGTCATACCCCAGCATGACGGAAAGGTAATAACGATCGAAACTCGAACCCGTTGCCTGCGGGTGCCCCTGCCGCCAGGAATGACGGCTATGGAATGCACGGCTGGGCTCGAAGCCGATTCCGTCACCACGCTCATTCTTGCGTGGCAATCGGAAATATTGGTTGGCGTGCGGCTGCAGATAACCAATGTCCATGGCCGCCACCCGGTGCAGGAAATAGGTCAGGCCCGTGAGCGAGCCCACGCTGCCAACCCGCTTGTGCGGTTCACGACCGGCCCGCTGCAGGTCGCGGCTGAAATCCACTCCATAGGGAAAGCCTGCCGAGTAGGCGATGAGGTCGATCCTTTCTCCCAGGCCGGTCTTGATCAAATGGTTGCGGATGGGGTCGAGGATATGGCGGCGGAAGGTCTCGATGTCGAGCGTGTCACCCACCGGGATATGACGCAGCCAGAGTACCTGCCGTTCCGGAAGCTCGCGCAGGCGGATGTATTCATTGGCCACCGCCAGGGAGATGGCCGAATCCGCATTGACCACCAGCAAGGTGGTCTCGGGACTACCGCCGGACCAGCCGGGTGGCGGAATCAGGAGTAACAGCACCAGCAGGAAAGTCCGAAACATGGGGTGTCTCACCGGGTTGCCCGCCTACAAGGCAGCGGTTCTCTCCGCCACCCGCTCCCAGGCCAGTTCGCGCTCGGCACGTATGCGCCCGGCCTCGGCCAGGCACTGGCGCAGATCCTCGTCGCCAAGCAGACGGGCCAGGGCTCGGGTTACGGCTTCCGAGTCCCCGCCATCCACCCGCAGGCCGGTTTCCCCGTCCAGTACCGCTGCACCGGTGCCGCCCGCCTGGCCCGCCAGGGATGGCGTGCCGCAGGCCGCCGCTTCCACGAACACCATGCCGAAGCCCTCCGTGTCGCCGTCGATTTCCCGGTTGGGCATGGCGAACAGCGCAGCGGCGCAATACCAGCGCGGCAGGTCACCCGGCTCCACATGGCCGAGCAGGTGCACCCGTTCGGACACGCCCTGTTCCAGCGCCAGCGTGCGCAGGTAGTCGTGGTCCTCGCCGATGCCGATGATGGCATAGTGTACATCCAGGCCATCGCGCAGCAGCACCGGCAGGGCGCGGATGACCTGGTCGAAACCCTTGCGCCGGCTCAGGCGACCCACGGACAGGATGAGTTTCTGTTCGGTTCCCAGCCCGAGCCCCTGGCGCAGGTCCGCCGTCTCATGGCCGGGATGGAAGCGTTCCAGGTCCACTCCGGGGTGAATGATGTGGATGCGCGTCGGCTCCACACCCAGTTCCAGCAGGCGTGCACGGGTGAAATCACTGTTGGCGATGACCCGGTCCGCGCGTCGGTAGGCGTACGCCATGGCCTTGAGGCGCCGCGGCGAGCGCCGCCAGGTGGTGATCTCCTCGCCATGGGCATAGATCACCAGGGGCAGGTGCAACAGCCGGGCAAGATGCACCCCCACCCAACCCTCGGGCAACACCCGGCCTGCATGAATGGCATCGAAGCGGTGACGCAGGCCGAGCCACAGCCCCTTGAATAGCAGCTTGCTGTAGATAGGCAGCGATGAAGGCCGCAGCCAGCGCGACTGATACAGGCGCAGGCGATGTACCTGGTTGGCATGATCCCGATCATGGGCCTCGCTACCGGGCACCCGGGCCGTAAGGATATGGGTGCCGCGATCGCCAAGTCGTCGATAGACCTCGTCGAACCACACCGCCGTGCCACCCTTGGTGGGCAGGAACAGCTCACTGATGACCAGGTAACGCCGCTTCATGCGGGTATTCCCGCCCGCCGCGCCGGCGCGGCGCTCAACCACCACAACAGGGCGGCCGGCAGCGCCAGGCCCGATAGCCAGGCCAGTTTGCGCAAGCGCGGCAGCGCGGCCAGGCGCCGAAGCCATAGGTGCAGGCGTATCCACCGGCTGTGCACGCACCACTCGGCGGGGCGATCACGATACAACCGGGCGAGCTCCCGTGGACTCAGAAAACGCAGATCAGGACAGTCGCGCAGGGCATCGGCCAGCAGGGTATCCAGCTGTGCCAGGCTGTGCTCGAAATCCGTTTCCGACCCGACGAAGTTGCTGCGATGGGTCTCCAGCAGCGCCGGCCGCGCCAATCGGAAACGCCGCCGCGCCTCTGCCAGGACCTTGGCGGGCGCGTGACCCCTGAGGGGTTCGAAATAGATATCCCGCACCAGGTAGAGCGCCATGGGGCCCGCCGACTCGCCATTATGGATGCTGGCTTCCACCCCTGTGGGTTGGCCCGTCGCATCGCGACCCGTGTAGCGCCGTCCCGGGGTGATGATCACCTCGATGCCGGCCGCCATCCAGGCCGTTTCCACCGTTCGGGTCCAGATGAAGGTAGGCGGTACCGCCACCCGGGGTGCGGACTGAAAAATCCGCTGGAAGGCCTTGGTTTCCTCGCGCACGGCACGGCCGATGCTGTCGGCATCCAGGGTACCGGAGGGCAATTGCGCGCCATCCACCCAGCGGCTTTGCAAAGCGGGCGGCAGGTCCTCATAGGCGGGGAATTCCTGGTCCAGCAACCAGGAGCGCAGACTCGCATCGTCCCGTGCGGCACGCAACAGCGCCGGCGGCCAGTAATGCTCCATGCCGTGCAGCTGCAGGGCGAACACGCCCCGGGTGGCACCCCGCTCCATGGCCGCCAGCACAGCGGCGCAGCGCGCATCATCCAGCTCGAGGCGTCGGTAGTCCTGCAAACTACCCGCGCGCATGGCCGCGCTGTCGGGCACCGCCAGCACCAGGCCCAGGGTCATCAGGGCCGGGTGGTCCGCCTTGTCCCGGTGCCGTGCCAGGGTATCGGCGAGGGCCGTGAGGCGCTCGCCGTGCAGCGCTGGGCCCGGTCCCCAGTCGTCACTTTCGATAATGAGCACCGGGTGGCGCAGCATCGGTTCTTTCCAGTGCCGGCACAAAGAGGTGCGCCAGGTCCAGAGCAGGACCGCCCAGGCCAGCAGCATCAGCAGTGCCGGCAGCAGGACGAATTCAGGCCCCATAGAGGGCCCCGGCGCGGCTGGCATGGGTGATGCGCAACACCCGGTCGATATCTTCGCTGGGAAGCTGTTTTTCCCAACTGCGGGCCGCCTGCGCCGGGTCCCGAAAGACACTGTAGTAGCTGTCACTGTTGCTGTCGGTACTGCGTTGCACGAAGTCCTCGGTCTGCGCATCCCAGGGCAGCTCCGTGGCCGCGAACAACCGGCGGTAGCCCGCGAGCGGATTCGCGCACAGGTCCTCGTAACGCACCCGGGTACAGCCGGCCAGGCCAGCCGTGTCGGCCATGGCCTTTTCGTTGTACAACACCCAGCGCCAGGCGAGCCGTTCCACGGGCAGCTGGGCGCGCAAGGTGTCCAGGTTCAAGCCATGTGCGCGGGCCGCTTCGGTGGCCAGTAGCAGCTCGAAAATACCGTAATCCTCGCTGGCCGGCACGTCACCGCCCAATCGGCCCTGGGACTCGCCACGCAGCACCGAGGATACATAGCCACAGGGGTGGCGCAGGATATGTACCGCATGACAATCGGGCAGCAGGTGTGCAATCACCCCCAGGCGGCCCAGGGACTCGATGGACTTCCACACCAGGTAGGCGCGGTCCCTGTATTGGCGGTCGATCATGGCGGGCAGCGGGAATTCCACTTTGCCCATCCGGCCCGCGGCCTTGCCCGCCAACAGCAACAGGCGTCGTAGCTGGAAGGCCAGGGGACCCTGGTAATCCTTGGGAAACAGGGGCAGCTTGCCCGTCACCCGCGCCGAGGTGGTGCCGGGCAGGGCGGCAGTGAAATCTTCCACCAGGGCGCGATACTGTTCCGCGTTGGCCGGTTCGGGAAACAGCGGCATGGCATCCAGGGTGCCAAAACTGTCCGGCTCATGGCGATACAGGGTGCGTGGGTGGCTGTCAAACACCTTGCCCAGCCAGGTGGTGCCGGAACGGGGCATGCCGAACAGCAAAATGGTACGCAGGTCCATGTCAGGGATTCTCGCGGGCCGCCAGCCACTGTTCCAGCATGAGCAGGGTCCAGACCATGGTGCCGTAATAGGCCGCATGTTCGGCCTGGTGACGACCCAACAGTTCATCGATGAATTCGGGGCGCACGATGCCGCGTCCCTTGAGACTGGCCAGGTTGTCGCCGGTGAGTTCGCGCAGGCCGCGGTGTTCCACCAGCCAGAGACCGAAAGGCAGGCCGAAACCCTGTTTTTTCTTGGTGAGGATCTCCGGCGGCAGGAATCCCTGCAGCGCCTCCTTGAACAGATGGCGCAGCCGGGTACCCTTGACCTTCTCCCGGGGCGGAAGACAGGCGGAGAAGGCCATCAGCTCGTCGTCCAGGAAGGGAAAGGCCACCTCGATGCCGGCCAGGTCGCAGGCACCGGTCACCTTGGGCAGATCGCTGTCCGCCAGGGTGAAGCGCATGTCCACCGCCAGCATGCGATTGAGCATATGGCCGGCATGGGCGCCGTGATAGGTTTCCCGCAACAGCTCCATGGGCACGGCGCGATCGATGCGCGCCAGGTACGCATCGCTGAGAATGCGTTCCGGCCCCAGCCGATCCAGCAGATTGTAAGTCTCCATGCGCTCCGGCATGGGCAGGCGCGCCTGACGCACATAGTTGCCGAGCTTGCGCATGGGCCCCAGGTTTCCCAATGGCGAAGCGAGCAACAGGGGCTCGACCATGCCACGCCGCAGCAAGGCAGGCACACGTTCATACCAGGCGAACATCTGCTGCTTGGCATAACGATAATTTCCGCCGAACAGTTCATCGCCGCCATCACCGGCCAGCAGGCGCTCGATACCGTCCTCCCTGGCCATGCGCGCGCAATAGTAGGCGGGCACGGCCGAGGCATTGGCGAAAGGCTGGTCGAAATGTGCCGCAACCCGGGGCACGCCGTCCACCACATCCTCGGCGGTTACATAGTATTCATGATGCTCGGTACCGAAATGGCGCGCCACCAGGCGCGCGTATTCCATTTCATCGTAGCCTGGCACATCAAAGCCGATGGAATAGGTGCGAGCCGGTGCATCCTGTACCTGGCCGAGCATGCCGCTCACGGTGGAACTGTCGGTGCCACCACTCAGGAAAGCGCCTACCTGTACATC
>JAIVHA010000212.1 GCA_020201295.1 Lysobacteraceae bacterium
GTGGTCGCGCAGGCGCTTGCGCAGGGTCTTGCTGTGGTATTCAGGCAGCTTGGCGTCGGGATGCACGCCCAGCACCTTGTCCAGCAGCTTGCGCGCCGCCGGGTTGCGGTTGCTGGCGTTGACCACGCCGGACACCACCGGGATGCCCGCCAGACTGCCCACCAGGTCGGTGGAGGTCAGCAGCTTGTCGCGGGCGCGGGTCTTGCCCTGCTTGAACTTGACCGCCTTGGCCCGCAGCATTAAATGCGGGAAATCCACGTTCCATTCATGGGGCGGCACGTAGGGACACTTGGTCATGAAGCACATGTCACAGAGGTAACAGTGGTCGACCACGTCCCAGTAGACCTGGCGCGGGACAGCGTCCAGTTCCATGGTCTCGGAGTCGTCGATGGCATCGAACAGGGTGGGAAAGGAATTACACAGGTTAAAGCAACGTCGACAGCCGTGGCAGATGTCAAAGACCCGCTCGAGCTCCGTGAACAGGCTGCCCTCGTCATGGAACTCCGGGTTCTGCCAATCCAGGCTGTGCCGTGTCGGTGCCTCCAGACTACCTTCCCGTGCCGTCATGTTCGCTCTCCCGTTGTGCGCGGATCACCTATGGAAACGCTGAACGATTCGTCAATGCGAGCGAAGCGCGGCAATCTCCACACCATCGAGCTTGCATGATGAGACTGCCGCGCTTCGCTCGCAATGACAGGAGTCAATAAACGCATCAGAGCTTCCCAGGGTATGAATGCTTGCCGAGGTGGCCATCACCCCGTCATTCCGGCATGCGCCGGAATGACAAACCGGGGCATGAGCGGCCCGAGGCCGGGACGACACGCCCCGGCCCCTGCCTCGCGGATCTTAGCTGTCCAGGGCGTCCAGTGCCTTCTGGAAGCGATTGGCGTGGGAACGCTCGGCCTTGGCCAGGGTTTCGAACCAATCGGCGATTTCGTCGAAGCCTTCGTCACGGGCGGACTTGGCCATGCCCGGGTACATGTCGGTGTACTCGTGGGTTTCACCGGCAATGGCGGCCTTCAGGTTGTCGCTGGTGCCACCGATGGGCAGGCCGGTGGCGGGATCGCCGACGGCTTCCAGGTATTCCAGGTGACCGTGTGCGTGGCCGGTCTCACCTTCGGCGGTGGAGCGGAAAACACTGGCCACGTCGTTGTAGCCTTCCACGTCGGCCTTGGACGCGAAGTACAGGTAACGGCGGTTGGCCTGGGATTCGCCGGAAAACGCGGCCTTCAGGTTGTCTTCGGTTTTGCTGCCTTTCAGATCCATGGTGGTTTCCTCCGAATGAACATGGAATGCCGGAAAACCATTCCGGCGATTGATTTAGAACAAGTCTAAACTGGAGAAGACGATAGCCCAGCCAGCAGGCCCTGTCAACACGGGAAAGCCCTTTGCAGTCAGGGAGGAGTGGTTTGACCGCGGGGGCCGCGCTGGGTAACGTAAGCCCATCCTACAGGAGTTAGCCGCTGTGAGCCGGAAACGCACTACCCCCCCCGATTTCGAACAGGCCCTCGCCGAACTGGAGGCGCTGGTGGAAAAAATGGAACAGGGCGACCTCAGCCTGGAGGAATCCCTGCAATCCTTCGAGCGCGGCATCCAGCTCACCCGCAACTGCCAGCAGGCGTTGCAGGAGGCGGAACAGAAGGTCCAGGTTCTGCTGGAAAAGGATGGCGGCGAACAGCTGCAGGATTTCGCCTCCCGCGATGATTGACCCACGCCTGCTGGCCTTCATGAGCGCCTGCCAGGCACGGGTGGAAGCCGCACTGGATCAGTGCCTGCCCGCTGCCGGCATCCACCCCGCGTCCCTGCACCAGGCCATGCGCTACGTCAGCCTCGATGGCGGCAAGCGGGTACGCCCCCTGCTGGTGTACGCAGCCGGCCAGGTGGCCGGGGTCCCCGCGGAACGCCTCGATACCCCGGCCTGCGCCGTGGAACTGATTCACACCTATTCCCTGGTCCACGACGACCTGCCCGCCATGGACGATGATGCCCTGCGACGCGGCAAGCCCACCTGTCACATCGCCTTCGGCGAGGCCCAGGCCATACTGGCCGGTGATGCCCTGCAGGCCCTCGCCTTCCATATCCTGGCTCACGACCATGAGGGCGGCCTTGCCCCCGCGACCTGCCTGGCCATGGTGGAACAACTGGCCCTGGCGGCCGGTTCCCGGGGCATGGTGGGCGGCCAGGCCATCGACCTGGCGTCCGTAGGCAAGCAGCTGGACATCGCGGAATTGGAAGACATGCATATCCACAAGACCGGTGCCCTGATCCGCGCCAGTGTCCTGTTGGGCGCCATGGCCAACCCGGAACTGGCACCGGACCGACTAGAGGCACTGGATCACTACGCCAAGTGCATCGGCCTGGCCTTCCAGGTGGTGGACGATATCCTCGATGTGGAAGGCAGCACCGAGGTGCTGGGCAAGACAGCCCAGGCGGACCAGGCCCTGGAAAAACCCACCTACCCCGCCCTGCTGGGACTGGAAGGCGCCCGGCAGCGGGCGCGGGAACTGCACGAGGCGGCCCTGGCCAGCCTGGCGGAATCCGGTACGGAGGCGGATCCGCTACGCTGGCTGTCCAGCTACATCATCGAACGCAGTCACTGAACAACACGCAGGTAGCGCGGGTTCGCTATACGTAACACGCTGTGAATACATCCCTGTACGCTCGACGGCCGCATCCCTGCGGCCGACGGTCCCGTATAGCGAACCCGCGCTACCTGTGTGTTGTTCAGTGACTGCGTTCGATGATGTAGCTGGACAGCCAGCGTAGCGGATCCGCCTCCGTACCGGATTTGCCCCTGTTCGTGCTGGGCCCCTTCTTCGTGCGCCCGGTGCTGGCCGACCTGCAGATCCTGATGGGCCTCGACTGGGGGATCCGCGCTCTCATAATGGTCATCGCCCTCACCAGCCTGCTGGGCACCGTGTTCCTGTACCTGGCCATCGGCGGCAAGAGTGCCACCCTGGCGGCGGTGATCGAGATCTCCTATCCGGTATTCGTGGCCTTGTTCACCTGGTTGTTGTTTCGCGAGGCACACATCAATGCCAGCGTAGTGATCGGTGGTGCGCTGGTGTTCGCCGGCGTTGTCACCATCATCCTTGGGAACCGCTGACCCCGAGGCGTAGTTCGCGCAGGTCCGCGCCGCTGGGGTGCTGGAACAGGCGCAGGCCGAACTCCGGCAGGATCGCCATCAGGTGGTCGAAGATGTCCGACTGGACACCCTCATAGGGCACCCAGGAGGTGGTAGTGGTGAAGCAATACACCTCCAGCGGCAAGCCATCGGCCGTGGGACTCTTCTGGCGCGCCATCAGCGTCAACGACTTGTTGACCCCCGGGTGACTGCGCAGGTAATTGACGATATAGGCGCGGAAGCAGCCGATATTGGTCAGTCGCCGGGTGTTCACGGGCTCCTTCCCGGACTCCGCCAGGCGGGTGTTCCATTCCTCGATTTCCTGCTGTTTTCCCTTCAGGTAGTCATCCAGCAGGCTGAAGCGGTGCAGACGTTGCACCTCCTCCGCGTCCAGAAAGTGCACGCTCTGTTGATCCAGGTAGAGACTGCGCTTGATGCGTCGCCCGCCGGCATCCGCCATGCCGCGCCAATTCTTGAAGGAATCACTGATCAGGCGCTTGGTGGGGATCATGGTGATGGTCTTGTCCCAGTTCTGCACCTTCACCGTGTGCAGGGCGATGTCGATGACGTCGCCATCGGCATTGAGCTCCGGCACCTCGATCCAGTCCCCGACCCGCACCAGGTCATTGGATGAGATCTGCACGCTCGCCACCAGGGACAGCAGGGTATCCTGGAAGATCAACATCAGCACCGCCGCCATGGCGCCCAGGCCGGACAGCAGGATCAGGGGGGAGCGATCGATGAGGGCGGCGATGATGAGCAGGGTGGCGATCGCGAACGCCAGGATCTTGACCACCTGCAGATAGCCCTTGATGGGGTGCGCGCCGGCGTCGGGCCGGCGCTGGTAGAGATGGTTGACGATGTCCAGGAAGGCGCTCAGTGCCAGCGCCAGGGTCAGCACGATGAAACCACTGCTGACATTGCGCACGATGGTGACCAGGGTTTCCGGAAGATCCGGAATGGTGCCGATGCCAAGGGAGATCACCAGCGCCGGCACGATATTGGACAGGCGCTTGATGATACCGAAGTCCTGCAGGGGGGCATCACCATAGCGTCTCGCGATGCGGTACAGGCCGCGCACCAGAATGCGCTTGACCACCCAGTTTGAGAGCCAGGCGACGAAGATCAACAGCAGCGTGGCGTACAGGGCCTGTAATTGAGGGCTGGCGCCAAGCCCGTCCCACCAGGAGGAAAAATCATCGAACATGGTCAACTCCACATCGTCCACCTGGGCGGACGACTGTTTCAAAAGGGAATACTGGCCTGCAGGTTACCACCACCGAAGGCCAGGCGGTGAAGATAGAGGGTGGGATTGAAGGTCAGGGTGGCGCCACTGGCCTCGTGCACCAGCACCTCCAGCGGCAGGCCCAGCTTGCCCACAAAGCCCTCGTCGTCGCGGTTGCGGACAGGATCGGCGGGGAAGCGCTCATGGTTATCGATGAAATTCAGGTAGACCGTCGGATAGAAGCGGTAGCGTGCACCCAGGCGCCAGCTCACACCCGCATACAACATGGTCTCATCCCGGCGCAGCCCCACCTCGTCCATCGGGTCGCCGCCGTGACGGCCGGTTTCCTCGAAACGCAGTACGCGGACCCCTGCCCGGCCGGCCAGATCCGGTCCCAGGTCACGCCCCAGTTCCGCGCCCAGCTCGTGGTGACGGCGGGATAAGCGTGCTGGCGCAAACGAAGCGGACAGGCTCTCATGGCGACGCCGGCCCTGCTCGCCTTCCAGCCAGGCACGCAGTTGCCAGGCGCCCAGATCGGCGTCGATACCCACGCCGCCAGCGGTTTTCCGGTAGTGGAAATCCAGGTCCAGTGATTCATTGCGCAGACTCGTATCCGTATTGTGATTGACGAAGGCGAGCAGTGCTATGGCCTCCGTCCATTGCCAGCGCAGATCGGCAAACCCGGTATAAGGCTGGCGGGTGAACTGTGCCTCTTCCTGCTTGTCATTGAACAGGTAGTCAGGCGCCACCAGGACCAGGCGCGCATGGCTGCCAGCACCATCGCGCCAGGTCAGCTCGGCCTCCAGATCGATGCGCGACTTGTCGCCCTCGATATCGCCGGAGAAACTCGCGCTCCAGCCTTCACCGAAGTCCCGGCCTACTCCCAGCAGGTTGCGATCGTAACGCCCGTCGAAATCCTCGTCGCGCTGGAAGCGGTAACGCAGGAACCAGTCATTGTCGAGTGGCATGGTCTTCTGCAGATGCATCAATGCATAGAGCTCGTTGCTGCGGGTGCTGCCGGCGCTGCCAAACAGCCCCTCGCGATCCTCGGCAAGCCCCGAGGATGGAGGCGTGATGGGAAGAAAGCTGATGCGGTGCAGGAAACTCACATCGTTGTAGTGAATGTCGCGTCCGGCCAGGGCATCCTCCATGCGAAAGGGCTGCGGATCGGCAAAACCGAGGGGGCGCAGCAGGGATTGCGCCTGGCTGGTCGCGCTCGACACGAGCAGGAGCACGGCTATTACGAGGAGCCTGCGGCGATTGCAGGCCAGTCTCTCCATCACCCACCCCTCTTGTGAGGCACCGCGAGATCCTGCTCCGGCCCCAGGGGCACGATCTGCCGCGGGTTGAGTTCCGTGTGACTGTAGTAGTAGTGATGCTTGATGTGGTCGAAATGAACCGTGTCCACCACGCCCGGCCACTGGTACAGCTCCAGCAGGTACTGGTACAGGTTGGGGTAGTCGCGGATACGCTTGCGGTTGCACTTGAAATGCCCCACGTACACCACATCGAAGCGCAGCAGGGTGGTGAACAGGCGCCAGTCGGCTTCGGTTATGTGCTCCCCCACCAGGTAGCGCTGGCGCGACAGGCGCGCCTCGAGCTCATCCAGGGTATCGAACAGGCGCGTGAAATTCTCCTCATAGACTTCCTGGGTAGCGGCAAACCCCGTGCGGTAGACACCGTTGTTGACCTTCTCGTAGACCTCGGCATTGATGGCATCGATCTCGCCATGCAGTTCCTCGGGATAGAAGTCCAGGGAGGTGTCGCCCCAGGCATCGAATGCGGTATTGAACATGCGGATGATCTCCGCCGATTCGTTGCTGACGATGGTGTTGCGCTGCTTGTCCCACAATACCGGCACCGTGACGATACCGCTGTAGCGCGCATCCGCCTGGGTATAGACCTGGTGCATGAAGGCATGGCCGTTGACGCTATCCCCGGTGGCGCCGGGCCAGGCGTCGAAACTCCAACCCTCCGGCCCCATGTAGGGATGCACCACGGAAACACTGATCAAGTCCTCCAGTTTTTTGAGCTTGCGGAAAATGAGGGTACGGTGCGCCCAGGGACAGGCGTAGGAGACATACAGGTGGTAACGGCCCGGCTCCGCCTGGAAACCACCCTCCCCGCTGGGGCCGGGACTGCCGTCGGGCGTGACCCAGTGGCGGAAACTGGATTCCTTGCGCTTGAATTCACCATCCTCGATCTCGGCGTCCATCCAGTCCTCGTGCGGTTTTCCATCGATCATCAAACTCATGTCGTACTCCCAAGGAACCCCTGTTCATTTTCATTCCCGTCGTTCCGGCGCATGCCGGAACCCAGGATTCCAAAAACGTGGATGCCGGCATTCGCCGGCATGACGGGTCAATCAATGACCTCCTGACTATATTCCCCTACAAGGGCCATACCAACAGCAGCATGGGAATACTGACCGCCACCACCAGGATCTGCCATCAGGAAGGTATCGGCGCTCGCATTCAGCTGCAACGCAGTGCTGATGGCAATGGGACACATCACCGCGGCGGTGGCGGCATTGTTCATGAAGTCCGACAGCGTCATGGTAACCACTAGGATCAGGGCCAGCGCCAGCACCGGGTGTCCCTGTGCCACCCAGTCCAGCAGGACACGCGCAATCAGGTCGGCCGCGCCCGTCGTGGCCATGGCGCCGGCCACGGGAATAAGGGCGGCCAGCAACACCACCACCGGCCAGTCCACGGCCTCGTAGACCTTGCGCAACGGCATGACCCGCAAGGCCATGTACAACAGCACCCCGCCGGCAAAGGAGATGGCCGCCGGCAACAGGCCCAGGGCGGCGCCGCCCACCGCCATCAGCATCACCGCCATGGCGATCAGGGACTGGCGCCGGTCGGGGATGAGGATGGCACGGGCGGCCAGGGGCACGCAGCCATACTCGGCCGCGAAGCCCGCCAGGGAATCCTGGTGCCCCTGCATGAGCAGGACATCACCCGCGCGAATATCGGTGGAGCGCAGGCGCTTGATGCTGCGATGGCCCTGCCGAGAGATGGCCAGCAGGTTGAGACCATAGCGGGTGCGCAACTGGATGCCGGTGGCGGAGCGGCCGATCAGGCCGGCCCCGGGCATAACGACCAGTTCCTGGATCAGGATCTCCTCGCGCTCGTCCCGACCCTTGTCTTCCTTCTCTTCTGACTCACTCTCTTGCTGGCCCCCTTTTTCCCCACCCTTGGACGCGTGCGCCGGGACATCGGTTTCAGCCGCGCCCCCTGCCTCATCGGCGTCCATGGATTCCTCGATGGCACCCGCCACCTCTTCCACCAGCTTCAGGCCCAGCGAGGACAGCACCGAGGCCAGAGACTCGGGTTCCGCCTCGATGACCAGGATATCGTTCTCCCGCAGCGTCCGCCGTGGGTTGGGCGCGCTGACCCGGAACTCGTTGCGTACCATGCCGACCACCTGGGCATCCACCTCCTCGAGCACCTGCTCCACCTCGTAGAGGGTCTTGCCCACCGCCTTGCTGCCTTTGTCGAGACGCACCTCGGTGAGATAGGTGCCGGTATCGAAGCTACCGCTGTCCGCCTGCTTGCGGGTCGGCACCAGGCGCCAGCCCAGCAGGGCGATGAACAACACGCCCAGGCCCGCCACCACCAC
>JAIVHA010000062.1:0-3681 GCA_020201295.1 Lysobacteraceae bacterium
GCAGGTGGCGGCGGATGCGGAACAGGTGGCCGTGGTGTGGGTCGACAACGCCGCTGGCACCTACCAGGCGCAGGTGGCCTTCCGGGCGCTGGACGGGAAAGAGTTCGCGAAGGCCCGGCAACTCAGTACCGGGGCCGAGGCCTATCAGCCCGTGGTGTCGGCACTGGGCGGGGGTCATTTCCTGTTTGCCTGGGAGCAGGATGAACGGATCTGGCTGCGCACGGGTACGGCAACGAAACTGGGTACGCCCCTGCCGCTCGACAAGCGGGAATCCACCCAGCCGGCCCTGGCGGTCGATGCCGCCGGTCGCATGGAAGTGGCCTGGGCGCGGCGCGAGGAGGGTGTGCTGCGCCTGTACCATGCGTCCCTGCAGCTGTCGAAGGATGGCAGCCTGACGGCAGGCAAGGCGCAGCCGATCGACGCCGAGCCGGCGCGCCAGGATCAGCTCTATCCCAGCCTGGGCTTGAGCGCTGCCGGGCTGCTGGCGGCCTGGGAGGATCGTCGCCATGGCCATACCCGTATCGTTACCGCCTTTCGTCCCCATGAAGGGAAATTCACGCCACCGCGCGAACTCAACGATCAGCCCGAGGATCCGCGCTCCGTGGCCTTCGGCGCCGGCTATGGCGTGACCCGCGTGGCG
The DNA here is from genome assembly GCA_020201295.1 of Lysobacteraceae bacterium. Classification (GTDB taxonomy): domain Bacteria; phylum Pseudomonadota; class Gammaproteobacteria; order DSM-19610; family DSM-19610; genus JAIVHA01. The sequence goes on from JAIVHA010000062.1 coordinate 641, forward strand.
CTGGCGGCGCGCGACGAGCAGGTGGTGGCCGTGTGGATGGACAAGCGTGATTATCGTTCCGGCTACGATGTGTATGCCGCCTTCAGTCCCGACGGTGGTGAGACCTTCGGCGCCAACGAAGCCGTGCAGGATCTGTTTGGTGCCAACATTCCCCAATGGCGCCCGGCCGTGGCCTTGTCGCCGCAGGGCGTGGCGCTGGTGGTGTGGGACGATACCCGCGACGACAGCCCCGACCTGTGGATGTCCTGGCGCGAGGCGCGCGACTGGAGCGAGGACCTGGCGGTGCCCCCGGGGTACGGTCCCGAGGTCCACACCGCCCCGGCCATCGCCTTCGATCCCCAGGGTGGCCTGCACCTGCTCTGGACCAGCCGCGACGCGGCGGGGGTCAGTCGCTTGTGGTATTCGCAGGGCCGCAAGGAGTGACACCCTGTAGGAGCGGCGCGAGCCGCGAATTCGCGTAATGGCATGATCGCGGCTCGCGCCGCTCCTACAGGGATACGTGCGATCGGTGTATTGTGTCCCTGCCCCCATTGATGGAGATTTGCCTTGCGGCGCTACAAGCTGGTCATCACGGTCATCCTGCTGGCGCTATTGCTCGCCGCGCTGGTTCTTTGGCTGCAACGCCCCAAGCCCATTCCCGTCTCCCTGGCGACGGTCGAGCGCGGCACCGTGGAGCGTACCGTTGCGAACACCCGCGCCGGTACGCTCATGGCTTGCCGCCGTGCCCGCCTGTCACCTTCCACCGGCGGCCAGATCGCGCGGCTGCCGGTACGCGAGGGCGACCGGGTGGAACAGGGGCAGCTGCTGTTCGAGATCTGGAACGATGACCTGCAAGCCCAGGTGACGCTGGCCGGCAGTGAACAGCGTTCCAGCGAGGCGCGCGCCAGCGAGGCCTGCATCACCGCCGAGGTGGCACAGCGGGAAGCGCGGCGTCTGATACGCCTGCGTGAGCAGGGTCTGGTCTCCGAGGAGGTGGCCGACCAGGCCGAGGGGCAGGCCCGCGCCCGCGCCGCCGGTTGCACGGCGGCACGCGCCAATGTGGAGGTGGCCGCGGCGCGCCTGCAGGTGGCCGAGGCCGCCCTGGCGCGCACCCGCCTCATGGCGCCTTTCGCCGGCACCGTCGCCGAGGTCAACGGCGAGCTGGGTGAGTTCGTCACGCCTTCGCCCGTGGGTATTCCCACGCCACCGGCCATCGACCTGATCGATACCAGTTGCCTGTATGTACTGGCGCCCATCGACGAAGTGGACGCGCCGGAGATTCGTGCCACCATGCCGGCGCGCATCCTGCTCGATGCCTTCGGCAAGGAACACTTCGAGGGTGCCGTGCGTCGCGTCGCGCCCTATGTGCTGGATCGCGAACAACAGGCACGTACCGTGGACGTGGAAGTGGATTTCCTCGACACCGGTGATGAGCGCAACATGCTGCCCGGCTACAGTGCGGACATCGAAGTCATCCTGGAACGCCACGACGATACCCTGCGCATTCCCAGTGAAACCCTGCTCGAGGGCCTGCGCGTGTATGTGTACGATCCCGACAACCGCACGATCCAGTCGGTACAAATCGAAATCGGCCTCAGCAACTGGCAACACACCGAGGTGTTGTCGGGCCTGCGCGAAGGCCAGCAGATCGTCCGTTCGCTGGGGCGCGAAGGCCTGGTGGACGACGCGCGGGTACAGGTGGAAGCACAGCCGGACGGTGTGTCGGCACGATGATCCGCCTGGAGGGTATACACCGGGATTTCCAGGTGGGCGACCAGACGGTGCATGCCCTCGATGACGTGGCCCTGACCGTCGAACAGGGCGAGTACCTGTCGGTCATGGGTCCGTCCGGCTCGGGCAAGTCCACCCTGCTCAATATCATCGGCCTGCTGGACCGCCCCAGCGCCGGGGCCTATTTCCTCAACGACAAGAACGTCACCGAGCTGAGCGAGGAACAGCAGGCACAGGTGCGCAACCGCAACATCGGTTTCGTGTTCCAGGCCTTTCACCTGATCCCGCGCCTGACGGCGGCGGAAAACATCGAACTGCCCCTGTTGCTGGCCGGCCTGCCACCGGCGGAGCGCCGCACGCGCGTCAAGGCCGCCCTGGAGACCCTGAAGCTGAGCGATCGCGCCCACCACAAGCCGGAACAACTCTCCGGCGGTCAGCGCCAGCGGGTAGCCATCGCCCGCGCCACCATCACCGAGCCCATGGCCAGCCTGGAGGCGCTGCATGAAAAAGGTATTACCCTCATCGTCGTGACCCACGATCCGGCGCTGGGTGATCGTGCCGTGCGCCATATCAAGATGGTCGATGGCCGTGTCGACCGTGATCAGCAGCCGGCGCGGGATCATGCGCACGACTGATGTCATCGGGTACGGCTGGCGGGCCCTGACCGGCTACCGCGGCCGTACCCTGCTCATGCTGCTGGCCATAGGCATCGGTGTGGCCGCGGTATTGATGCTCACGGCGCTGGGGGAGGGCGCGCGCCAGTATGTGCGCGGGGAGTTCTCCTCGCTGGGCACCAACCTGGTCATCGTCATCCCCGGGCGCAGCGAGACCGCCGGCGCCGGACCCGCCACCATGGTGGGGGTCACGCCGCGCGACCTCACCCTGGACGATGCGCGCGCCCTCACCCGTCACCCGCGCATCGATCGCATCGCGCCCCTCAACGTGGGCGCGGCGGAGATCTCCTGGGAAGGCCGCAAGCGCGAGGTGGGCGTGTGGGGTTCCACCCATGCTCTGCTCAGCTTGCGTCACTGGTCCCTGGCGCAGGGCCGCTTCCTGCCCGATGGAGAATGGGAGCGCGGCACGCCGGTGGCGGTCATCGGCAGCAAGGTGCGCGATGAACTGTTCGGACCCCGTTCCGCCGTCGGCGAACAGGTGCGTATCGGTGACCGGCGCTTCCGGGTGATCGGCGTACTGGCCTCCGAAGGCCGTTCCATCGGTCTGGACGTGGACGAGGTGGTGGTCATTCCCGTGGCCTCGGCCCAGGCCCTGTTCAATGCGCCTTCCCTGTTTCGGATCCTTATCGAGGTGCGTGGCCGTGATGCCATTCCCTC
>JAIVHA010000062.1:3740-8093 GCA_020201295.1 Lysobacteraceae bacterium
CCCGATGATCCACGAACCCGTAGGAGCGGGCTCTGCCCGCGAAGGAGTTTTGCCATTCCGCGGGATTCATTCGCGGGCAGAGCCCGCTCCTACGGGGCGCGATGGATCCGCGAATGGGGTTTTCCATGCTCGCGCGTGATTTCCTGCGCCTGACCGGCACCGCGCTGCTCGCCCACAAGCTGCGCAGTTTCCTCACCTTGCTCGGCATCGCCGTGGGCATCGCCGCCGTGGTGTTGCTCACCTCCATCGGCGAGGGTATCCATCGTTTCGTGCTGGCGGAGTTCACCCAGTTCGGCACCAATATCGTCGCCATAAACCCGGGCAAGACCACCACCCATGGCATGTCCATGGGGGTGTTCGGCACCGTGCGGCCGCTGACCATCGAGGATGCCGAGGCGTTGCAACGCCTGCCCCAGGCACTGGCCGTGGTGCCCGTGGTACAGGGTAATGCGGAAGTCAGCGGCAACAACCGCGTGCGGCGCACCACTGTCTATGCGGTTGGCCATGAATTCCCCCGGGCCTTCAACATGCCGGTGCGCAGCGGGCGTTTCCTGCCCGATGACGACCCGGTGGCGCCGCGTGCCTTCGTGGTGCTGGGCGACAAGGTGCGCAGCGAATTGTTCGGCACCGCCAACCCCCTCGGCCAGCGTATCCGCGTCGGTGGCGATCGCTACCGGGTGATCGGCACCATGGCCTCCAAGGGGCAGGTGCTGGGCTTCGATCTGGATGATTCGGTGTATATACCCGCGGCGCGCGGTCTGGAGCTGTTCAATCGCGGCAGCCTGATGGAAATCGACGTGCTCTATGCGGAGCAGACCGCCGTGGACCAGGTGGTGGCGGCCATCGAGCGGGTACTGCTCGCCCGCCATGGGCGCGAGGATTTCACCATCACCACCCAGCAGCAGATGCTGGACGTACTGGGCTCCATCCTCAATGTGCTCACCTTTGCCGTGGGCGCCATCGGCGGCATCTCCCTGCTGGTGGGCGGCATCGGCATCATCACCATCATGACCATCAGCGTGCGCGAGCGCACCGCCGAGATCGGTCTGCTCAACGCCCTGGGGGCGAAGCGGAGCCAGGTGCTGGGCCTGTTCCTGGGCGAGGCCGTGGTGCTGTCCGCGCTCGGCGGCCTGGCGGGGCTGGTGCTGGGCATCGGCCTGGGCCAGGTGCTGACCCTGGCGCTGCCGGCCCTGCCGGTGCACACCCCCTGGCTCTTTGTGGTGCTGGCCGAGGTGGTCGCCATCCTCATCGGTCTGGTGGCCGGCGTCGTCCCGGCGCTGCATGCCGCCCGCCTCGATCCGGTGGAGGCCCTGCGGGCCGAGTGATGCGCTGTCCCGACTTGCCTGTCAGCCTCACCGGAACCCTGTAGGAGCGGCCTGTGGCCGCGAACCGTTTGAGGTTCCCGCTGGCCGTTCGCGGGCGAAGCCCGCTCCTACGGGTGCGCGGTAAAAAGGGGTCGGCGGTAAAAAGGGGTCGGTGACAATTGAGTCTAAACAGCAAGTCTGAATTGGACTCATTTGTCACCGACCCCTTTTTAGGGCTATATAGAGGCATGTCCTTTTCCTCCCGTGCCCTTGCCAGTGCCACCAGCCTGTTGCATTCCGAGGAAGAGCGGTCACTTCGAACCACGCGTCGTGGAACATTTCCTTGCCTCCCTGCCGGATATTCTCGCCATCGGTGAACGCTTTGCGGAACCTGAGGTTTGCGAGGCGTAGCCGTCGGATTTCGGTAATTTCGCTGTATTATTGCGGCGATTTGAGCGATAGGCTGAAATCGCGTACCCTTACGCATCTGTACAATGCTGGTTCTCGCCGCCATGCGGCGTTCTTGTTGGTGACGGGGTATACGCCCGTATCACCTGTTATCCGTCGCTCCGACGTCACAATGCTGACAGTCTTACGGCGATTCAGATACGGTCCGAGACGGAAAAGGTCTCAGAGTCAAATGGCGTTCGTTTTCTCTGCGTCATTCCCGCGTAGGCGGGAATGACGATATCCATTCGCCTGTATGCTCCGATGCTGATTGTTGAGGCTACATCCGTTCGGGCCTCGGAACACGAGGTATATTATGTCCCCAACCATTCCCATGCAGGCCAGGCGTCTGCAGCGCGATCCGGTCTATACCGAAAACACCCGTTTTCAGGTCTATACCGAACGCCAGTTCGACCAGATCGCCGCGCTCAAGCGCCTGCCGGAAGAGCTGCGCTTCGCTATGCGGGTGGTGGCCAACGTCCTGCCCTTCCGCGTCAACCAGTACGTGATCGATGAACTCATCGACTGGGAGCGCGTGCCGGAGGATCCCCTCTTCCAGCTGACCTTCCCGCAGCAGGGTATGCTCGAGACAGCGGATTTCGCGCGTATGGCCGATGCCTTGCGCCGCGGTCTCGAGCGTACCGAGCTGCGTGCCATCGCCCGCGAGATCCAGGCCGGCCTCAATCCGCACCCCGCCGGCCAGCAGGAAATGAATGTACCGCGCCTCGATGGCGAGCCTCTGCCCGGCATACAGCACAAGTACCGCGAGACGGTGCTGTTCTTTCCCAGCCAGGGCCAGGTGTGCCACAGCTATTGCACCTTTTGTTTCCGTTGGGCGCAATTCGTCGGCGATAAGGAATTGCGTTTCGCCGCCAGTGAGGCGGACAGCCTGCACCGCTACCTGAAGCAGGATCGTGCCATCAGCGACCTGCTGGTGACCGGCGGTGATCCCATGGTGATGAAGACCAAGCACCTGCAGGCCTACCTGGAACCCCTGCTGAAGCCGGAGCTGGAGCATGTGCAGACCATCCGCATCGGCACCAAATCCATGACCTTCTGGCCGCAACGCTATGTCACTGACCAAGACGCAGACGAGCTGCTGCGCCTGTTCGAGAAACTGGTGGCCAACGGCAAGCATGTGGCGCTCATGGCCCACTTCAATCACTGGCGCGAAATGGAAACCCCGGTGGTGCGCGAAGCCCTGCGCCGGGTGCGCGACACGGGCGTGGTGATCCGCACCCAGGCCCCGTTGATCCGGCATATCAACGATGATCCCGATGTCTGGTCGCGCATGTGGCGCACCCAGGTGAGTCTGGGCCTGGTGCCTTACTATATGTTCGTGGAGCGGGATACTGGTGCCAAGCGCTATTTCGAAGTGCCCCTGGCACGAGCCCATGAGGTGTACCAGGGTGCCATGCAGCAGGTGTCCGGCCTGGGTCGCACCGCTCGCGGCCCCTCCATGAGCGCCGGTCCCGGCAAGGTGGAGATCCAGGGCATAACCGAGATCCAGGGTGAGAAGGTGTTTGTGTTGCGTTTTATCCAGGCCCGCAATCCCGATTGGGTGCAACGGCCTTTCTTTGCCCGCTTCGATCCCGAGGCTACCTGGCTGGATGATCTGAAGCCGGCTTTCGGTGAAAAGGAGTTCTTCTTCGAACGGGAATATCGTGCCATGCGCGGGCAGTCCATGAAGGCCCGCTAGGGGGGCGCGCACCAATCCATGGTCCCTGTAGGAGCGGCCTTGGCCGCGAACCGACGTGCCACGCCAGTTCGCGGCCAAGGCCGCTCCTACAGGAAGGACGCGCGATGTCGGCGGGTTTTGATGTGTTCTCTGGCTTGCCGACCTTTTCAACTCGATGTAATCGGTGGACAGACTTTCCTGTTCTTTTTCCGGTTCCGGACGGCGCCGGTGATCGCGACCTGTAGCCTGGGCGCGGTTTACTCGCTGTAGCGTACCTCCAGCACGCAGTAGTGGCTGCTGCCCAGCGGCGTTTCCACCGTTACCTCGTCGTCCTGGGTCTTCTTGAGCAGGGCGCGGGCCAGGGGCGAGTCCAAGCTGATATAGCCTTGCTGGGGGTCGAATTCGTCGGCGCCGACGATGCGGTACACGACTTCCTCGCGATGATCCTTTTCCAGGGTGACCCAGGCGCCGAAGAAGATTTGCCCCGGATTGGAGGGCGGGCTGTCCACCACCTTCAGGTCGGGGATCCGCTTCTGCAGGTAGCGGATCCGCCGGTCGATCTCCCGCAGCTCCTTCTTGCGATAGATGTATTCGGCATTTTCGGAACGGTCACCCTCGGCCGCCGCTGCCGTCAGGGCCTTGGTGACCCCGGCGCGCCGCTTCCAGAGGTCGCGGGATTCCTGCTGCAGACGGGCCAGGCCCGCGGCGGTGATGTGCGGGGAGGATTTTTCCGGTGCGGGTTTCCAGCGTCCCATGGACAGGCTCGTGATGATGGACTGGCGGTGATTTCTACCCGTACCAGGGTGCTGGGTCAAGAGGCGTTTTGGTCCTACAATGGCAACAGGTCACGGGGAGGAACTGTCATGGCATCATCACCGGTCTGCTGGAAATGTGGCGCCTCCATCGAAGCGCAGCTTTTGCCCC